>JAQYPT010000022.1 GCA_028726625.1 Prevotellaceae bacterium
AAATTATATAAAATAATCATAGGGCTTGAAACCAAACAAAAGATGATGAAAGCTAACTTAAAAGGAATATATTATGGGAATATTTTTCAATAGGAAGAAAAAGTTTGAACTACAATACGGGTCTTCTAAACCAATAGAAGATACAAGCCTTGAAGATTTTTTGCGATATCCAATTTGGTTATGGGACTATGCAAATGAAGGTGTGGGTGAACAGGACGAGACATGGATTCATCCTATTGTTAACAGTTATGATGTGACCGGTGATATGTGGGATGCTCATATCCTGTTGAGGGATACAAAAAACCGAGAATGGTACGTGGCATTATTAGATGTAAAAAAGAACCAAATAACAGATTTATTCTTAATGACAAACAATGTCGATATTTACATTAATGAGACAATGATGAAAGGTTTGCCTAAGAAAAAGATTACCTTGAAGGCTATCCCTACTATAAATGGCGAAAGTGGTGTCATATTTGAAGTCCAGGTTCCTGCCAATATTTATGAGTCTACCAACCTGAGTTCGGTATAAGAAAGATGCTTTAATTGTTGGTAATCTCGCTAATTTATAGTACCTTTAAAACAGTAAATTACAGGTTCAAAATAGAAGTGCAAAACTTGCTGGCTGACTCTACGTTAGGCTCTACCGTGTTGTTTGCAAACTTAAAAAGGTTGAATAAATTTTGTGGTGTCTGTAATTTGGTGTACTTTTGTACACTTGGTAAATTTAAGTATGCAGATGAATTTTAAGAAGAAGAAAAGATGGCATGCCTTGTCAGGGCAGCCCTTAACTGATCTTGACAAACAGGTGATGTATTGGGAAAACAAGGGTAAACTGGTTCCCACTCGCGAATTAATCAAAACTCCGGAACAAATTGAAGGTATCAGAAAGTCAGGCGTGGTGAACACGGGTGTGCTGGACGAAGTGGCCAAACAGATTCACGAGGGGATGAATACGCAGGAAATTGATGATATCTGCATGAAATATTGCGAAAAGCACCATGCCATTCCGGCTTGCCTCAATTATGAAGGCTTCCCTAAAAGTGTTTGTACCAGTATCAATGAAGTGGTGTGTCATGGCATCCCTAAGAAAGAAGATGTGCTGAAAAACGGTGACATCATCAATGTGGACATGACGACCATCGTGGACGGCTATTACGCAGATGCCTCGCGCATGTTTATCATCGGTAAGACAACTCCGGAGAAAGAGCAGCTGGTACGTGTTGCGAAAGAATGCCTGGAGATTGGTGCGGAAGCAGCCAAGCCTTATAGCTTTGTGGGCGATATTGGCCACGCTATTCAGAAACATGCCGAAAAATACCATTATGGGGTTGTAAGAGATTTATGTGGACACGGCGTCGGAATAAAATTTCATGAGGAACCTGATGTCATGCACTTCGGTCACAAAGGCACCGGCATGTTGCTGGTACCTGGTATGGTGTTCACCATAGAACCGATGATTAACATGGGTACCTGGAAAGTTTTCATCGATGCAGAAGATCCATACGGCTGGGAAATCGTCACTGGCGACGAACTGCCCAGTGCACAGTGGGAGCATACTTTTGTGATGACCGAACACGGCGTTGAGATTTTGACACGCTAAATAGCTTTGATGGTGCAGTTAAATAGCTTTGTTGGTGCGGTAATGACGAGAAGAAGTCGCTGACTGCGCCCCGCTGAAGGAAAGAAAGAAATCATGAAGGAAGATATATATATATTAGGTATAGAGAGCAGTTGTGATGACACGTCAGCAGCTGTTCTGCGCAATGATGTGTTGTTGAGCAATGTAACG
This sequence comes from Prevotellaceae bacterium, assembly GCA_028726625.1. GTDB lineage: Bacteria > Bacteroidota > Bacteroidia > Bacteroidales > Bacteroidaceae > Prevotella. Next base: position 1,793 of record JAQYPT010000022.1, read on the forward strand.
GCTTCGCAAGCCGTGCATGAAGCCTATGGTGGAGTGGTGCCGGAACTGGCATCACGCGCTCATCAACAAAACGTAGTGCCTGTTGTGGATCAGGCGTTGAAGCGCGCAGGAATCACCAAAGAGCAATTAAGTGCGGTAGCCTTTACGCGTGGGCCAGGCCTGATGGGGTCTCTGCTCGTAGGGGTGAGCTTTGCCAAAGGTTTCGCTCGCTCGCTGGGAATTCCATTGATAGATGTCAATCATTTGCAAGGTCATGTCATGGCACATTTCATCAAAGAGGACGGTGACGACCATCAACAGCCTCCGTTGCCATTTCTTTGCTTGTTGGTGTCGGGTGGTAACTCGCAAATCGTGAAGGTTAACGCTTATAACGACATGCAGGTGCTGGGACAGACCATTGACGATGCCGCCGGTGAGGCGATAGACAAATGCTCGAAGGTGATGGGACTTGGATATCCCGGGGGACCCATCATCGATAAATTGGCACGGCAGGGAAATCCGCATGCTTACAAATTTGCAGAGCCACACGTCGCTGGTATGGATTATAGTTTTTCGGGATTGAAGACCTCATTCTTGTATAACTTACGCAAATGGGTGGCTGAAGAACCTGATTTCATAGAGAATCATAAGAATGACATCGCAGCAAGTCTTGAGTTTACCATTGTGGATATCCTCATGAACAAACTGAGAATGGCCGTGAAAGAAACAGGCATCAACCATGTTGCCGTTGCTGGTGGAGTGTCGGCCAACAACGGTTTGCGTAACGCTTTCCGTGAACACGCAGAGAAATATGGATGGACTATCTATATTCCTAAATTCAGTTATACCACAGACAATGCAGCCATGATTGGCATCACAGGCTATTATAAATATCTAGACAAAGATTTTTGTAGCATCGATAAACCGGCATTCAGTAAAGTAACGTTTAAATAAGTAGGCTGACACATCGTGCTTAGGTGTGACTAATAGGATAAAAGAGAAGGCAACAGTTATAGAAATGGAATTTGAAAGTAAAGTTATCAGTCGTGAGATACAACAGATGTTGTACGATACAAAGAAAACGATTGGGACGGCAGAAAGCTGTACGGGCGGTCGCATTGCGGAAGTCATCATCGCCGTTCCGGGTGCTTCCAATTACTTTAAAGGCGGTATCATCGCCTATAGCAATGATGTGAAAGAGAAGTTGCTGGGTGTTAACCATGAGGTGATTGAAGCGCAAACGGCCGTCTGTGAAGAGGTGGCAAGGCAAATGGCAGTAGGTCTTTGTGAAACATTGGATTGTGATTATGTGATTTCCATCACTGGTGTCGCCGGTCCAGGCGGAGGGACACCAGAGGTTCCCGTAGGAACCATTTGGATAGGATATGGAGCGAAAGACGACATCAGGACCTTTCAGCTGACGGAAGACCATGGTAGAGATCTTAATCTGAACTTCGCAACTAACAAAGCACTGCGTCTTTTCTTAGAATATCTTCAGGCAAACGCACCCGAACGGCTACCTGCCAGTCAAGTGGAAAAGTAATGTAAAATAGTATTGTTACACGATAAAACATCAAAAAAACTTAATAAAAAGGATTCTTTCAAGATTTCTTTTGGGTTTTCGATAAATATTTGTAATTTTGCACCCTGTTTGGAATAAGTATCAAAACGATAACAATAATTTAAGATAGCAATGTCTAAGATTTGTCAAATCACAGGAAAGAAGGCACAGATTGGTAACAATGTGTCTCACTCAAAGCATCGTACAAAGCGCAGCTTTGACGTAAACCTATTCAGCAAGAAGTTCTATTATGTAGAAGAAGGTTGCTGGATTAGCCTTAAGATCAGTGCGGCTGGTCTTCGTCTCATTAATAAAGTCGGTCTTGACGCAGCGTTGAAGAAAGCCGTTTCTAATGGCTATTGCGATTGGAAAGACATTAAAGTAGTAGGAGAATAGTCATTATGCCAAAGAAAGCAAAAGGTAATAGAGTACAGGTAATCTTGGAATGCACCGAGATGAAGGATAGTGGACAGCCAGGAACAAGTCGTTATATAACGACGAAGAATCGTAAGAATTCTCCTGAGCGTCTTGAGTTAAAGAAGTACAATCCTATTTTGAAGAAGATGACTCTTCATAAGGAAATTAAGTAATAAGGAGATTTAATAATGGCAAAGAAAGCGGTAGCTACCCTCCATGAAGGAAAGATGGATGGTCGAGCATATACAAAGGTAATCAAAATGGTGAAGAGCCCAAAGACGGGTGCTTACGTTTTTGATGAGCAAATGGTTCCAAACGAAGCAGTGAAAGACTTCTTTAAGAACTAATATATTTTGATATTTGGAAAAGATGAATGCAGGTCATTTGTCTTTTCACTTGATAAAAGCCACAGGCTCTATGGATGGATTTCCATAAGGCTTGTGGTTTCTTGTTTGAGTGGTTATGCGATAAAGATGTTTCATAGTGAAGAAAACAGAAACAGGAGGAAGCGTATAGGCTTCCTCCTGCATAGGTGTTATCATTGCAATATCGAGAGGTTAATCCAGCTTTTCTGCAATAAATTGGCGCAGGTCATCACCTCTGAGTCCCTGAACGAGAATGGTACCTTGCTTGTCCACCACAACCGTATGTGGTATGGAGTTGACGTTAAATAGTTGGGCGGCAGCGTTATCCCATCCCTGGAGGTCCGAAAGGTGTGTCCACTTCATGTCCAGCTTGTCTACAGCCTGTTTCCAAGAAGCCTCGTCCTTATCGAGAGAAATGCCAATGATGTCCAATCCTTTAGCATGATAGTCGTTGTAGAGTGCCACCACACTTGGTGCTTCCTGGACGCAGGGGCCACACCAACTGGCCCAAAAGTCAAGAATGGTAATCTTGTTTTTGGCCACTTCGGCTTTAATCGAAGTTTGGCTTCCATCGATGTCGTTCATCTTGATATCCGGAATCGTATTGTCTTGCACGGTTTCTTGCTGGGCTTCCGGCTGTTTGTCCTTCTTTTTTGATTGGCACCCTGTGAGCACTAAGGTACTCATCAGGGCGATTGCAATAAGTGTGGTTGACTTCATCATAGTTGCTGGGGGTTAAATTAAATATTGTGATGAGATACTTTCATTGCTGATTACACGTCGGATGGTTTCTGCAAACATGTCTGCAACAGAAATTTGTTTAATCTTGGAACATCTTTGAGTGTATGGAATGGAGTCTGTAAAGACAATCTCTTCAATGGATGAAGCTTGCACTCTTTCTGTAGCTGGACCGCTCATGACAGCGTGTGATGCCAGTGCTCTCACGCTGATGGCGCCGGCATTCTTCATGACATCGGCTGCCACGGTGATGGTGCCTGCCGTGTCTATCATATCATCAATCAAGACAACATTCTTACCTTTCACATCGCCAATGATTTGCATGCTTTCCACTTCATTGGCGCGAGCGCGGGTTTTATTGCACAAAACGAGCGGGCATCCCAAATATTTTGCATACGTATTGGCACGTTTGGAACCACCAACGTCTGGAGAAGCAATAACCAGTTGATCTAACTTCAGACTCTGCAGATAGGGGAGCATTACGCCAGATGCATACAGATGATCCACAGGAACGTTGAAAAATCCTTGAATTTGATCGGCGTGGAGATCCATTGTAATGAGGCGGTCAATGCCTGCGCAACTCAACAAGTCGGCAACAAGTTTGGCGCCAATGCTCACTCTTGGCTTGTCTTTGCGATCCTGTCTAGCCCATCCGAAATAAGGAATCACCGCAATGATGTGCCTTGCCGACGCACGTTTTGCAGCGTCAATCATCAGCAAAAGCTCCATCAGGTTATCAGAGTTGGGGAATGTACTTTGAACGAGGAAAACATTCTGTCCACGAATGGATTGTTCGTAGGATACTGCAAATTCACCATCAGAGAATTTAGTCATGACCAACTTTCCCAATGGGCAATTCAAACTTGCGCAGATCTTCTCTGCAAGGTATCTTGATTTAGTACCTGAGAAGATTAAAAAAGAGTCTTTGTCACTCATTACTAATTAGCATTTATGATTTATAGTGTTATAGAATATTCTTCAGTTGTAAGGATTATTATTCCTATCCGACAACCTTTCGTAGCTTTTCAAAGTGTGCCATCAAATCTTTGAAATCCGTCTCATTGTGGATGTCAAACCTACTCCACAAGTCGCCTCTTATTACCACTCCGCCAAAGCCATAATCTTTGGCAAGCTTCACATTATCTATATTCATGCCTCCCGCGGCAAATACATGTCGGTCTATGAGACCCCTTTTGGCAGCCTCTTCAATTTGTTGCATGTTGAAGTTGGCTTTATGATTTTCTTCCTCAATGCTGTCGAAGATGTATGTCAAAAAGGTATCATCGGCTTTTTTCTTCGTTTCCTTCAGCAAACTCAAATCTGAGCAATTGCGAGTAATCCGTCCCCGATAGCCTGCGGGCGGCTGATCGGTTAATTGGTCCAGATGAATTCCTGATAAGTTGTATTCGTTCTTCAGATAATAGTGCTCGTGAACCGTAATTCTCTTGTGGTACTTTTCGGGTAGCAGTGACAGTAAACGCTCTGAATAAAGGGGTGATGAACCAGGCTTGTGTAAATGCAAGTTGTCCATTCCTTCATCAAAAAGGGCAGTAAGTATTTTGTCTTCTTCCACAAAAAATGTGGATTTAGTCATGATTACGAGCTTCATCACTATTTTGATTTGATGTTGCAAATGTATGAAAATAATATCAAATTAGCAATTTTATAAGAAATAAAAAGTTACCTTTGCCCAGAAATACATATCTAGGAGACATGAAAGTTGACGCGAGAACATTTGAGAACATAAGGAACCCCATCTATATACTTGAAGAAACAAAACTGAGACGAAATCTTCAATTGATTAGCAGCGTAGCCGATAGAGTCAGGGTGGAGATTATATTGGCGTTTAAGGCCTATGCCTTGTGGAAAACTTTTCCGGTCTTTCGCGAGTATATTCACAGTACAACAGCCAGCTCACTGAATGAAGCCTTGTTGGGTTTTCACAAATTTGGCGCTCCTACTCATACTTATTCTCCTGCCTATGTGGAAGACGAGATTGAAGAGATAGCCCGTATGTCAAGCCATCTCACGTTTAATTCCCTATCACAATTGGAACGTTTCGGCCAAACTGTCAAAAGCGTGAATCCATCCATTAATGTGGGCCTGCGTATCAATCCAGAATATTCTGAGGTGGGTACAGACTTGTATAATCCATGTGCGCCGGGAACAAGATTTGGCGTAACGGCTAATAAACTACCTTGCGAGTTGCCTTCAGTGGTCACTGGATTTCATTGTCATTGTCATTGTGAGAGTGGTGCTGATGTGTTTAAACGAACGCTTATTCATATTGAAGAGAAGTTTTCTCCATGGTTTTCGCAAGTCAAGTGGATTAATTTCGGCGGTGGCCACTTGATGACGCGCAAGGATTATGATATCGATTTGTTGGTACAAACCCTTCTTGATTTTAAGAAAAGATACCCACATCTGAAAGTAATTCTAGAACCAGGCAGCGCCTTTGCGTGGCAAACGGGACCGCTGGTGTCGCAGGTTGTCGATGTAGTAGAAGATCACGGCATCCGAACGGCTATTCTCAACGTGAGTTTTACGTGTCACATGCCCGACTGCTTGGAGATGCCATATATGCCAACGGTGCGGTTTGCCGATATCGTTGAGGAGGAAAACTACCTGCCAACCAAAGAACATATATATAGATTAGGTGGAAACTCGTGCCTCAGTGGCGACTACATGGGGGCTTGGCGCTTTGATCATGAACTGCAGGTTGGTGAAAACATCATTTTTGAAGATATGATGCATTACACCACGGTCAAGACCAATATGTTCAATGGGGTGGGGCATCCAGCAATTGGATTCTTACGTAAGAATGGCGAATTGGAAGTGCTACGCAAATATACTTTTGACGACTATGCAGCTAGGATGGATTGAAGAAATAGCAATCTGTTCAGAAAAAAATGATGATTTTATTTGTACAGTCAGAAAAAAGCATTACCTTTGCACAGCATTTGGAGAAATGTCCCTTGCAAAAGGGTGATGCGGCAATAGCTCAGTTGGTAGAGCACAACCTTGCCAAGGTTGGGGTCGCGAGTTCGAGTCTCGTTTGCCGCTCTTGTTCTGAATAAAACCAAAAGGGTAGCTTTACCCAACTTGCCCAGGTGGCGGAATTGGTAGACGCGCACGTTTCAGGTGCGTGTGTTTAACAACGTGCAGGTTCGATCCCTGTTCTGGGCACTTTTATTCAGGATGGTAACAAATGTTGGAGAGGTGGCGGAATTGGTAGACGCGCTACTTTGAGGGGGTAGTGAAAATTGCTTCGTGGGAGTTCGAGTCTCCTCCTCTTCACGTTTTGTTGTTATTATATTGATGCGGCAATAGCTCAGTTGGTAGAGCACAACCTTGCCAAGGTTGGGGTCGCGAGTTCAAGTCTCGTTTGCCGCTCTTTTTTTCAGAGAAACATACTCATTCATGAATTTATATTTAAGATACTTTGATCGTGAGACATTAGTTTATAATGTTGAAGAAGCTTTAGAGTTTTTGCGTTCTATACCCGAGATAGTGGTAGACATGGATTTGGAATCAGACATCCGCGATTATGTTGCAAGCGACGTCTTCTATCCAAAACGTTATAAGGTACGCCCCCGAGTATATTTCATCATTATCAAGACCACGGCAGAAACGATGCTCGATTTCAAGCAAAAAAAAGCGTTACACCCATCCAATCATTCAGCAGGCCCCATTGACAAGCGGGATATTGCTGCCACAGCTATGACGCGTTTGACCGAAGTTCATGAAGGTTGGTATGAGGGCTCGCTTGATTTCAAGAGGGTAATTTTGATTCCATCTACCGGCAAACATGAATATAGAGATACACAGTTCGTAGCGCGATGCAAGGCCAATTCCGGACAAGATTGTTACGACCGTATCGTTGATTATCTTAAAGATCGTGTTGATAGTCGTTCACAGTTTCCTTCAGCGAAAGGCAAAAACTTCCGTTTCAAGTATTTAGGTATGTGGAAATAGCTTATTTTTCATCAAATAGTACATTGTCATGAATAAAGTAATGCTCATCGGTAATGTTGGTAAAGACCCAGAAGTAAGATATTTTGAGGCCGATCAAGCGGTTGCCCAGTTAACGCTGGCAACAACTGAGCGCGGCTATACGTTGCAAAATGGCACTCGTGTTCCCGACCACACTGATTGGCATAACATCGTTTTCTATCGAGGTTTGGCCAAGGTTGTCGAGAAATATGTCCATAAGGGTGACAAACTGTATGTTGAAGGGCGTCTTAGATATAGGACATACGATGACCAACGTGGTATCAAACGATATGTCACAGAGGTGTTAGCAGATAGCATGGAACTCCTTTCCCCTAAGCGTGACGCCTCGTCAGATGCGGACGATAAAATAGAGAAGAGTGGTTCCTCAGAGACGACCACCCCGACCAATGACACAACTAAACTACCTTTTTAAAATTGGATATTTCCATCATAACCTCCTCTTTATCAGATGTCACCTTTCAGACCCCAACAATAGGCGCCATCTTTGCAGCCATTCTGGCAGGGCTGTTGTTGCTGGTTTCTGGCTTCTCAAGTGGCTCTGAAATAGCTTATTTTAGTCTTTCTCCCACCGATCTCGCTGCCTTGGACGGTGAACGGAATGTCCGAGATCGCAAGATTCAAATGCTGCGTGAAGATAGCCAACGTACATTGGCTACCATATTAATTACTAATAACTTTGTCAATGTCACCATTATCATGTTGTGCAACTATGTGTTTGGTTCGGTTGTTCATTTCGGACCAAAGGCATATTGGTTAGAATTTCTGACTATCACGGTATTGTTGACCTTCTTATTATTGTTGTTTGGTGAGATCATGCCGAAGGTTTATAGCCGTCAAAATCCCTTGAAGTTTTGCCGTAATAGTGTAGATGGTATCGTTATTTTCCGAAAATTGTTTTGGCCTATCGAGAACATCTTGTTACGAAGTGGCGTCATAGCCGAGCGGGTTATTCAGAGGAAAAACCATGTCCTTAGTGTGGATGATTTGGAACAGGCTTTGGAATTAACTGACAAAGAAGATATTAAGGACGAACAGAGCATGCTTCAGGGGATTATCCGTTTTGGGGATGAAACGGCAAAAGAAGTGATGACGCCACGAAAAGACATAGTTGACATAGAAATTCATTCTAATTTTAATGAAGTCATGCAGTGCATCATCGAAAACAACTATAGTCGTATTCCCGTGTATCAGGACAATGATGACAATATTCGCGGTGTCTTGTACATCAAGGACTTGCTTCCTCATCTCAACAAGCCTGCCGCTTTTCGTTGGCAGAGCCTCATCAGACCTGCCTACTTCGTACCTGGTACGAAGAAGATTGATGACTTGATGACTGAGTTTCAGGAGAATAAGGTGCACATTGCCATCGTTGTTGATGAGTTTGGTGGTACGTGTGGATTGATTACCTTGGAAGACATTCTGGAAGAAATTGTCGGAGAAATCAATGATGAATATGATGAGGAAGAACGCACATTTTCTAAATTAAACGAAAATACGTACCTGTTTGAAGGTAAGACCCCATTGTCCGATTTCTTCAAAATCTTAGACATCCATGATGATGAGTTCAGTGATGTTCAGGGTGATGCCGACTCTTTGGCCGGATTGCTGTTAGAGATGAAGGGCGATTTTCTCCATCTTCACGAGAAAATCAGCTATAAGAACTATACTTTTGAGATTGTGGGAATCGAGGAGAGGCGTATCAGTCAGGTGAAATTGGTAGTCCATCCCATTGCTAAGGATGAGAACGAAGTAAACGAATAGCAATGCCCGTCCTCAGTATTAGCCAGTTGACAAAGGATGTGAAACTTGGACTGTGGAAGATTGATGAGTCCATAGATGAGTTTCAGTCTGCCTATCCACACCTTGAACAAGTTGTTTCCAGTTATCGTCATTTAGAACTCAAGCGCCAAAAAACGGCGGTCTACGCATTGTTATATGCTATGAATGGCAACCGTCAAGTCGTCATCAATCATGATTCGCATGGCAAGCCTTTACTGCAAGATTATCATATTAGTATCAGTGATACAGCGGGTTATGTATCCATCATTTTGAGCAGAACGAAAGAAGTGGCTGTCGATATCGAGTATTACAGTAACCGAGTGGACCGCATAGCCAAGCGTTTTCTTCGTGATGATGAAGTGGCTGGCACCACAGAGAGCCGGCTCATCCATTGGAGTGCCAAGGAAACGGTGTTCAAATACTTCTCCGCACACCGGTTACAATGTGCGGACATGCGTCTGCATCCATTCCAAGTGGCCCATGAAGGGTGTGTCAGCGTCGACAATTTGAAAGCCAACCAAACGGTTCCCGTTTATTATCATCTCAACGACAGGTATGTTTTAACCTACACCTACTAACCTGAGTTAGGATAAGAAAGTTCCGTTCTCGATATCTTTCCTAAGGGCATAAATATATTTGAGATAGAGGTTATCAATAAATTTCCATCAAGTTCTGATATATGATTCCAATATTATGAAACGGTTATTGGAGAGTTACTCGGGAAACAAATCCCAAATGTGCTCCCGCATAAAAGTAATAGAAGTGAGTGTAATCGGCTGAAAACAAATAAAGTAACACTCTTTTTTTATACTATTAAACAAGTGGAGATTATTCTCAAGTATTTTATTCTGAATATTCTCCCTATCTTTTTTAAATTAAAAATAAATAAAATGAAACTAATTAAATTATTCCTGATACTATCAACAATGATGATAGTTTTTAGTAATTGTACTTTTGAAAACCGCAAAATAACCACACAGATGTATTTCGAAGATTTAGATGTATACATCCAAGATACATTAAAAAAATTACCTATTGACACTTTTGGCTGTTATCCCGATTTAATAGACTTAACCGGAAATTATAAGTTGATAATGAAAGAAATAGGACCTTGGTACTATGCGCTAAAATTGGTAAATTCTGAAACTGGAAAATCCTATTGGTTCTATTATAATACCCCAACCCCTTTTATTGTTACATCAAAAGAAATAATATTTCCTATGGAATATAACATGATAACTATGGGGATTGAAAAAACGGACAAGTTTAATATCATAAAAATCTATTAGAATCACAATAGAAATCAAGTAATAAGCCAAATTAGAATTTACCAATAAAAAGAATAGTAAATGTGGCACATAAAATCCAAGTCACAGCATCGATAGACAACAGGAATATAACGCAAAGCCACAAAGTATGATAAACAGACCGTTAGTCTATAATACGATTATGAAATGGAAAGAGACTGTAACCTTCGTGGGTGGCTTTGGAAGACCCGTACAGGTGAAGAAGGACTTCGTGGTAACCACTGCCGCCAAGGGCAGTGCTCCGAAAGGCGAGACCGTGATGATTGTCTGCGGAAGAAAAGTGTATGACGTATTCGAATATGTGACAAAGGCTTTCAATCCTTAAATGAAAGTGTAAAATAAACTGTATCAAGCTATGACAAGGTAGTTTACCACAGTTTTTTATATGCTCGGCATGAGCATTATCTAACGGGTGGAAGTCCAGAGTAAGCCCTAATAGCGGGAATTACATAGCCAAAGGCAAGCATGTTCATCGTGAGGTGAAATCTGAAGTAAGTTGGCGGCAAACATCTGACCTAACGAACAGAAACTTCATACAAGG
>JAQYPT010000023.1 GCA_028726625.1 Prevotellaceae bacterium
ACGATTTCTCTGACCGAAAAATAATGGAAATACAAAAGAAAATAAACAGAAGACCAAGAGAAAAATTAAATTTTGATACCCCTAAATACAAATTCTTCGAAAACTTTCCATAAATTTGCATTTGCTGTTGGACTCTACACACTATCAACGGTCAACTTAAAAACCTAAAAACTCACAAACTAAAGAATTAAAAAACAATCAACTCGTGAACTTGTCAACTTGTAAACTCGTCAACTAAACACTCCTTCCATGCCCTATTCAGACAAAGAGAACGTAAACATACTCACCGCATTATTAGTGGCACACGGTGTGAAACACGCTGTGGTGTGTCCTGGTTCGCGCAATGCACCCATCGTACATAATCTCAACGAATGCCCCAACATCACATGCCACCCGGTAACAGACGAGCGATCGGCTGGATTTTATGCGTTGGGTATGGCTCAAATCTTAAGCCATCCCGTTGCCGTTTGTGTCACCTCGGGTACGGCGTTGCTTAATCTTTTGCCAGCAACGGCAGAGGCTTATTATCAACATGTGCCTTTGGTAGTGATTTCGGCTGATAGACCTGCGATGTGGATTGACCAGCAAGACGGTCAAACCCTGCCGCAGTTGGATGCTTTAGGGCGTTTTGTTAGTAAGGCAGTCTCGTTACCCGAGCCTTCTAATGATGATGAACGGTGGTACTGTAATCGATTGGTAAACGAAGCATTGCTTTGTTGTCAGCGGCATGGCGGCAGTCCGGTACACTTGAATGTACCCATTTCAGAACCCTTGTTTACATTCAATATGCCAGCGTTGCCAACCGAACGTGTGATTAAACAGGTTGCAGCAACGACCGATGTGGCTCACTGTCAGCCGCTCTTGGTGGATATCCAATCAGCCCAACGCCCGATGATAGTCGTGGGACAATTAAGTAATAAAGAAGCACAGCGCATGGCTTTGCAGTTATGCGAGTTGTCAACGGATGTGGTAGTTGTGTACGAATGTCTCGGAATGGCTTGTCATGAGGATGCGCCTCGCAATCCCGATTCACCAACCGAAAGGCTTTTTCCCCTACATATAGATAAGGTGTTGGTGCGCATGCAGCGAATAGAACAATATCAACCTGATGTAGTGGTGTACCTTGGTGGGGCGCTGGTGAGCAAGCGCTTGAAAGCATTTCTGCGCCAATCTCCAGCTGCCAAGACTTGGATTGTCAACGAGCGAGGAGCAATATATGATACTTTTCAAAACCTGACAGGCGTGATTGAGAGCGCACCGTATGATGTCTTGGAGGTAATCTTGCGGCATGTTCGTGGGGAAAAAGAAAAACAAAGACAGCCTTTTGAGTCTGTTTTTCGTTCAAGGTGGGCAACGTTGATTCAACAAGTGCAGGCGCAGAATGAGCGATTTCATCCTCCTTACTCTTCATGGCAGGCTGTGAAAAAGTTTTTTGAGACCGCAAGTAACAAGGGCAGGTATATCCTCCATGCCGCCAACAGCATGCCCATTAGGCTGGTTAACCACTTTGCCAGCGATTATGTTTTTTGCAATCGGGGTGTCAACGGCATTGATGGAAGCTTGTCAACGGCGGCAGGTTGCTCGCTGGTGACAACTCAAAACGTATATTGCGTTATTGGTGATTTGAGCTTCTTTTACGACCAAAACGCCTTGTGGCATAGCTTAGGGGGAAATTTCAGAGTGCTGTTACTGAACAATGGGGGCGGGGTTATCTTCCAAAGTTTGCCGGGTTTGAAAGATAGTATGGCTCAGCAGACATTGGTTTCTGCCCAACATCATACCACGGCTTGTGGGATTTGCCAGCAAAACAACGTGGCTTACCTTTCGGCACATGATGAAGAAGAACTTGAAAATAACATGAATCGCTTTGTGAACGACAACTTTGACCGCCCCGTAGTCTTTGAGGTGTTTACCTCGCAACAGCAAGATGAACAGGCTATGAACGAATACAAACAAGTTTAATTTGATATGGAAAAAAGACAATGGAAGTCTATTGACGGCTTCAACTTTAAGGAAATCCTCTTTGAGGAGTATAACAGAATTGCGAAGATAACGATTAATCGTGAGCGTTATCGTAACGCTTTTACGCCACTCACCACATGGGAAATGTCGAAAGCCTTTGCCTATTGTCGAGAGTGTGCAGGCATTCGTGTGGTTATTCTTACAGGAGCAGGAAATAAAGCATTTTGTTCTGGGGGCGACATGCACGTGAAGGGACGAGGCGGATATGTAGGAACAGACGGGGTTCCACGGCTCAATGTGCTGGACGTGCAGATGCAAATTCGACGCTTACCTAAACCTGTGATTGCCATGGTGAATGGCTATGCCATCGGAGGAGGGCATGTGTTGCATGTCATGTGTGACCTGACGATTGCCAGTGAGAATGCCATCTTCGGCCAAACGGGACCAAAGGTAGGGTCTTTTGATGCGGGTTTTGGCGCTTCGTACTTGGCTCGAATGGTGGGACAGAAGCGTGCCAGGGAGATTTGGTTCATGTGCAAGCAGTACTCGGCACACGAGGCAGAGCGTATGGGTATGGTGAATAAGGTGGTGCCATTCGATGAATTGGAAGATGAATGTGTGTCATGGGCGGAGACAATGATGCAACGTTCGCCCTTGGCGTTACGCATGATCAAGGCTGGACTGAATGCCGAGTTGGACGGACAGGCTGGTATTCAGGAGTTGGCTGGCGATGCTACCATGCTGTATTACACCATGGATGAGGCGCAAGAGGGTGGAAAAGCGTTCTTGGAGAAACGCAAACCCGACTTTGATAAGTATCCGCAGTTTCCTTAAAACTAATAGGGCTAATTAGCCTAATTGGCCCTATAAGCCCTATTAGGCTAATAAGGCTTATAAGCCCAATAGGCCTAATAAGCCCGATAATCCCAATAATAAAATAACCACTAAAAACATTAAAGCCATGCATACCAACCAGTTTTTGCCGCAAAAAGGTAATTATCAAAACTTAATTGTTTATCAAAAAACCGAGTGTATCTATGACATTACCTTTTATTTCGCTCACCACTTTTTGGCAAAGAACGACAGAACGGTTGACCAAATGGTGCAAGCAGCTCGCTCGGGGAAACAAAATATAGCCGAGGGGTGTGCGGCTTCAACAACATCTTCTGAAACAGAAATAAAACTCTTAAATGTGGCGAAGGCAAGTTTGCAGGAGTTGTTGATAGATTATCAGGATTATTTACGGGTGAGAGAACTTACAATATGGGACGTGAATGATGTGAGAACAATACAGACCAGACGTGTTTGCGCACGGCATAACGACTCGGCATATTATCGAAACGCTATCAAGGAAAGAAGTGATGAAACCATTGCGAACATTGCTATTACACTCATTCATCAAGCTGACATATTTCTTAGAAAATACATCAACCGGGTGAAAGATGATTTTGTGAAGCAAGGTGGAATCAGAGAGCAAATGTCGAAAGCAAGAATTGATTATAGAAAAAGTCATTCATAAGATGAATATGAGATTGTGTTATTCTATCTGTAAGCGCACACTGCACTTCAAAAATCCTGCCACTACCTCACGGGGAGTGTACCAAACACGCAAGAGTTACTATGTAACCCTGTGGCGTGAAGACCGTCCTTCTATCAAGGGAGTGGGCGAGTGTGCCACCTTGCCAGATTTAAGTTGTGACGTTTGTCCTGATTATGAGCAAATTTTAACCGAAGCGTGCAATGAGGTGGCGCATGAGGGAAGTATCAACTACGAGCGTTTGCGACCTTATCCGTCAATACTCTTTGGCTTGGAAACGGCGTTAGCGCAAATAAAGGCAAACGGAAGTGCTGCCTTGTTTGACACTCCTTTCGCACGAGGAGAGGAGGGAATCACCATCAACGGCTTGGTGTGGATGGGTACATTTGAGGAAATGGTGCGTCGGATGCAGGAAAAATTGGAGCTGGGTTTTCGGTGTGTGAAGTTGAAAATAGGGGCTATCGACTTTGAGAAAGAATTGGAATTAGTACGCGGTATCCGTTCGCATTTCACCTCAAAGCAAGTTCAGTTGCGCCTTGATGCCAATGGAGGGTTTGCACCCGATGAGGCTCTTGCAAAGTTGGAACAGTTGGCCAAGTATGACATTCATTCGATAGAGCAACCCATCAAGCAGCATCAGTGGCAGCAAATGGCGCTCTTGTGCCGTGAGTCGCCCATTCCAATCGCACTTGATGAAGAACTCATTGGTGTGAACCAACAACATGAAAAAGAAGAGTTGCTCAATACCATACGTCCACAATTCATCATTTTAAAGCCTTCGTTGCATGGTGGTATGTATGGAACAGAAGAATGGATAACATTAGCAAGGCAACGAAACATAGGCTCGTGGCTCACCAGTGCATTGGAGAGTAATGTGGGATTGAATGCCATTGCACAACTTGCCGCAAAGGTTTACGGTCCGCATGTCACCTTTCCGCAGGGCTTGGGAACAGGACTTCTGTTTACGGACAACGTCCCTATGCCGTTGGAAGTGAGAGGAGATCAGTTGTGGTTCATACCCACAAAGGCGTTAAAAGGAGGTAAAAAATGACTTATCAAGAATTTATCAGCGAATGGAATAACGATGCACAGACCATCCATGTGCAAACCAGTGGGTCGACAGGTGCGCCGAAGAAGATGAATGTAAGGAAGGACAGAATGATTGAGAGTGCCAAGATGACATGTGACTTCCTTGGATTACAGCCTGGTGACACCGCATTGTTGTGCATGAATCTCGACTATATTGGCGCCAAGATGATGGTGGTTCGTTCACTTGTCAGGCAACTCCGTTTGATACAGGTAGCCCCCTCTGGTCATCCGTTGGCAACGGTTGATGTTCCAATTACCTTTGCTGCCATGGTTCCCCTGCAAGTATTTAACTCGTTGCAAGTACCCGAAGAACGGGAAAAATTACGCCAAATCAAACATCTTATCATTGGCGGAGGGACTGTTGATGATGTCTTGGCAGCCCAACTGCACGACTTCCCTCATGCGGTATGGAGTACATACGGCATGACCGAAACCCTTTCACACATTGCCTTACGCAGACTGAACGGCCACCAATCTTCGAGTTGGTACACGCCCCTGCAAGGAATAAAGGTAACAACGAATGCCGATGAATGCTTGGTCATTGATGCTCCGAAGCTTTGTGATACGCCGATTGTGACGAATGATATTGCAGAAATCCGAACGACAAGCACTTCTGAGGGGCAAAACGCCCTTGCTTTTCGCCTCATTGGCCGCCGCGACAACGTCATTAACAGTGGCGGCGTGAAGATTCAGATGGAAGAGTTGGAACGCCTGATGCGCCCTTTCCTCACCATGCCTTACATGGTGACCAAGCGCAAGAGCGAGAAGTTTGGCGAAATAGTAGTGCTGATGGTGGAGAGAGAGGACGATGGAGAGGGGGCAACCTTTGAAGAAAAGTCTGAGCTACCCATTCTCCAAGCCATTCACAAACTGCTGCATCGGGCCTTGCCTCGTTATTGGGAACCGCGCCTGTATCTGTCGGTAGACCGCATTCCGATGACCGAAACGGGGAAACCCAATCGGGCTTTGGCTCAGCGTATGGCCGAGAACCCCGACTTACCTTCCAGCAGCGTTTTTGCAGTGGATGACAAATGAGTGTAGAAATAGCCGACGGCAAGTAGGATATTGCGTTAGGCCATGCCACTGATATGCGCTACTCGCCTTCGCGAAAAAAGTCGAAAGCGTTTTTAATCTCCTCCATCGTCGCCGTCTGGTTGAGCTTGATGTCGCCCACGTCGGCAAGCAACGTGAAGTTTATCTCGTCACCAAGATTCTTCTTGTCGTGGTGCATCAAGGCGATGAGTTCGTCGTAGTCGTCGCATGTAAACGGCAATTGTCCATACCACTCTTTGATGAACCTGACCACTTGTCGCATCTTCTCCGTAGGGAAGCCACATTTGACGCAGCTCAGGTACAACTCGCAAACCAGGCCATAGGCGACCGCATAACCATGTAAGACAGGCTTTCGTTTCAGCGACCACGACTCGAACGCATGGCCGAAGGTGTGTCCGAGGTTCAGCGCCTTGCGCACGTTCTGTTCAAAAGGGTCGCGTGTCACCACCTCTTCTTTCACAGCAACAGAGGCGGCAATCATTCCTTGCAGCTGCTGGAAATCGATGTCACCGCTCAAGTCGAACGTCAATAATTCACCTATCATCTTGTCGTTGCTGATCAAGCCGTGCTTCAACATCTCCGCATAGCCACTGCGCAGGTTTTCCAGGTCAAGCGTTTGCAGGAATGCTGCGTGCAGGATGACGAAACAGGCGTCATTGAACACCCCTATCTCATTCTTCAGTCCCCCGTAGTTGATGCCCGTCTTGCCGCCCACGGATGCGTCGACCATGGCCAGCAGGGTGGTGGGGATGTTGATGAAGCGAATGCCGCGTTTGAAGGTAGAGGCGGCGAATCCCCCAAGGTCTGTCACCATGCCGCCCCCCAGGTTGATGACGCACGAGTGGCGGGTGGCTCGTTCTTCTTGCAGTGCCCTCCATATTTTTTCCACCGACCGGAAGTCTTTGTGAACGTCAGAAGCGGGGATGGTGATGAGCTGCGCGCCTTTCAGCAAGTCAAATTCGCGAATCTTCGGCCAACAATGTTCGGCGGTCGTGTCGTCCGCAACGACGAACATGCGGTCGGGTTGGCATGCTGCAATCGCCTTGGACAGGTCAGCTTGCAAATTTTTGGATAGGATAATCTTTTGTTTCATCTTCTCTTTTTGTGGTTACAAATATAATAAAAAAAACCGTTGGCGGAATTAATTTAGTGCATACTTAATTCTACCAATGGGCCTGTTGTTAATGAAGTTTACGTATTGCAGAATGGTAAGTGCACTAATTTTGCCAATGATTCTGGCAAACAAACCATTCGTTATTTTCGCATAATTTCTGATGACCAAGAATTGGTCTGTAAGTTGTGAGAATAGTGTTTCAATCCTTTTTCTTGCCTTTGCAAACGGAATGAATGTCGGTTTCCAATCCTTTTGGTTGTGCCGATACGGACACTCCAGTCTTATGTGTGCAGTTTCGAACAAGTCAAGCTGT
>JAQYPT010000024.1 GCA_028726625.1 Prevotellaceae bacterium
CTTTTGCTTTTTTTGTATTGCCGATTGTGCTCTTCGGGGGCTTCGCGCCCCCGGCCGCATGGCAAACCTCCGCGGTGTTTTTCATGTTTTTTGTACAATCCAAACACCAACAAATTTTGCACTTCGATTTTGAATCTTTAGTGGCGGCTACCTCCGCATTGTCAATCCGGTGAACAGGCAGATACGCCAGTTGCCAGACATATTCATCTATGAAATCAACGGAAAAAAAGTATACCTATGAACAAAAATCAATTCAAGCTCGTGCAGACAGGCAAGAGCGGAAACATCGAGAAAATGCGCATGGTGCCGTCAGGTGTTGGCAGCGCCACCAACTCGCTCTCATCAGAATATGGCGGCAACTCGGCGGAACTCTTCGATGATGATGAGTCCGTCAACGCCATGCAGATGGATGTCGACGGAAAGACTTATCATTATGTGCCTTTCGGTGCCGATAACATGCTTCCCTACCGCATCAAGGTAATTCTCCTCGGCAACATGATTACGGCACAATGCCAGCACTTCAACATCATGTCGTGCTACGGGGGAGGATTGCGCTTTGTAAGCCGTGAGGATTACAAAGACACCCACGACCAAGACATACGTGACTTCTGCCTGCACAACTCGCTCACTGAATGCTTTCTTGAGCAGAGCACCAGCATGAAGTTCTTCTTCTTCACCGTCACTTGTGTCATCCTCTCTCGTGACGGCAGCCGTATCGTGCAGGTGCGCAACAAGGATGCGGCTTACTGTCGCTTCGAGTACGCACCATCCACCAAGTCGGGAAAGATTGAGCATGTCTTCTTTGGCGACTTCCGCATGGGACGGTTCAACGAGAAGGACATCGAGATCATACCAATGCTCGACTTTTACGACCCACTGGGTGACCTCGAGGTGTGCATGGGGCGAACGCCTGACCCCGACACAGGACTAAAGCGCAAGCCCACCCGACAGCGCAAGTTCGCCATCCTTTCGTGCATGCCAACGCCCGGGCGAAGCTATTACCCCACCCCATTTTGGGCAAGTGCCTTCAAGGATGCGTGGCTCGACATCTACAGGCTCATCGGCATCAGTAAGCGGTTCATGATCAAGAACACTTCTGCACCACGCATACAGATAGAGGTGCACGAGGACTATTGGGACAACGTCTGCGACAATGAGCAGATAGAAGACCCATTGAAGCGCAAGATGAGAAAAGAGCAGGAGAAGCAGAATATCATCGACTTCGTCTGTGGGGTGGAGAATGCAGGAAAGGCTTTGGTCAGTGGTTATTATGTAGACCCCAACGGTAAGGAGTGTCGCATGGTGCGCATCTGCACCATCAGCGACAGCGAGAAGAAGGAGGGAGGCAACTGGAGCGACGATATGCAAGAAGCGGCTAATGCGCTGTGCTTTGCCTTCGGCGTACACCCCAACCTCGTGGGAGCCACACCGGGGAAAAGCCAGATGAACAACTCCGGGTCTGACAAACGCGAATTGTTCACACTCAAGCAAGCCATAGAGAAAGCCTTTCACGATGTCATGGCAAAGCCTTATCACGTCATCCTGCATTACAATGGTTGGGACGAACGCTACACCGTTGACGTGCCGATGATTCAGCTCACCACGCTCGATGAGAACAAGGATGCCAAACTTGTAAGACAAGAGTGAAAGCCTCTCCCCCTGCCCCTCCCCGAAAGGGAGGGGAGTGATTAGCTGAGCTAACAACTCGTGAACTCGTCAACTTGTCAACTCGTAAACTAAAGAACTCGTAAACTAAAGAACTCACCCATGCAAATCACCAAGCAAGATTTTGAACGTGCGCTCCCAGTAGGCACCAGCGCGCACATAGAAGTATTTCAACAAGTGCAGCCAGCTATCGAAGGCGTCGCCACAAGCTATGCCTCACAACTCCTTGGCAAAGAGGGTAACGCCATGCTTGCGGACATCCATGCAGACAACTACTTGCTGCAAGAGTACAAACGACTGGTATGCCTCACCGCCTTTCGGTCGGTGTTGCGCCAAATAGACCTCGTACTCACGCCCACAGGCTTCGGCATCGTCAGTTCCGGAGGTGTAGCGCCAGCCGCCAAGCACCGTGTGGATGCGTTGTACTACCAGCTGCTCGATGAAGAGCTGAAGGCACGCGCCACGGTCGTTTTTCTCCTAAGGTCGCTTTCGTGGGGAACCACCGTGCAGGCAACCTATGCCTTACCTTATTTATATACGGCGCATCGCTTCTTCTTCGTAGACTCGCACAATACGAAGGGTGCGAACGACTGGGACAACTTCCAGTCAGCGGTATGGGGCACCGATGCCATCATGCGCAACGCCATGGGCGATGCACAGATGGACGAACTGCTCAGATGCTATCGCTGCAAAAGTCTGTCCCCAAAGCACGAGCCAGTGGTGGAAGGTGTCTGCCGGCTCACGGTCATGTATGCCCAAAAAGGCAATGGCATTCTCAAGTCACCGCTGTACAGGCAGGTCATGCAGCTCCTTGACGAGGATGCGGAGACCTTCAGCCAGTACCACCAGAGTGTACAATTCAAAGCCAATCATCATGAGAACTTCCAAAACAGAAAAGACAGTGCAGGTTTCTTCTTCAACGGATGAAGCCAAACGGCGCGTCACGCTCAACTTCACCGTACCCACCGCATGGCGTGAGCTTTCGCAATGGCAGCTGCGCCTTGTCTTCGACCTCATGGCACGCTACAACGACCATGTGGCTGTCAAGTGCGTCATGCTCGTGAGGTTCTGTGGCTTGAGGGTCATCAGTAAGACACGCTTCGGATGGCGATGTGTGTCAAACGATGCCAAGCGCACAGTCTACTTGCCCACATGGCAGGTACAACAGTTCATACATCAATTCGACTTCATCGACCAAGTGGAGTTCATGGATGGTAGG
The DNA here is from genome assembly GCA_028726625.1 of Prevotellaceae bacterium. Lineage (GTDB taxonomy): Bacteria > Bacteroidota > Bacteroidia > Bacteroidales > Bacteroidaceae > Prevotella. The sequence continues at coordinate 2,885 of JAQYPT010000024.1, forward strand.
TTGGATGCCGTCTGTGGGCTCCATGCGGCTGATGAGCTCCTCCATGGGGTGAGCTTCGACAGATACCTCCATGCCGAGAAATACTATCAAATGGTCATCGACACTGGCGATATGCGGTGGCTCGACCATGTTGCCATGTGGCTGTACCACGATGCCAACGGCAGGGCGGCAGGCTACGGTGATGCCGTCAACGACAGGGGCGATGTCGTGCAGGATTTCACGCTCACGCCCGGCGAACGTGTCGGAACGCTTTTGTGGTATGGCTACGTCAAGCGCGCCATGTCCACGGCATTTCCACACTTCTTTCGCAAACGTGAGTCCGCCGACGGAGAAGCTCCTCCGGAGGTTCATTTCATCGACTTGTACAACGCGCAGATGCGTGCCCTTACAGGAGGCGATGTCACCAAGGAGAAAACCGTACTGGCACTCGACTGCTGGCGCGCGCTCACCGAACTCGAAGCAAAGGCGAGAGAGGCGGAAGAACTGGAAAGGAAAATAGCCTCCCCAAACCCCTCCTAAGGGAGGGGAGAACAAGCCTCTCCCCCTAACCCCTCCCCGAAAGGGAGGGGAGTAAATAGCTGAACTAACCACTCGTCAACTCGTCAACTTGTCAACTCGTCAACTAAAAAACTCATCCCAATGTCTCAAACTCAACTATTCAACGTCCGCAGTTACTTCAAATGTCTGGCACAAACCAACAAGCTCGCCTTGCAGCACGGCTTCAAGCCCGGCACGTGCAGTGGCTTGGCAGGACTGGAAGACATGGCGGCGCAGTTCCGCCAGCAAGCCAACTTCATATTGGTGGACGACACCACCACGCAAAGCACTTACAGTAATGGCGTCACCTTCTTCCGAAAGGATGTGTACACCGTGTTTATCCTCGCCGCCTATCGCTTTGACGACATGGCGCAAAGAGAGGAGAAGATGGATCTGTGCCGACGTATCTTCAGACAGATGCACGCAAGGCTCATACACGATCGTGATAGCATGGTGTATGGTGATTCGCTTGAGTACCTCAATGTCAACAACATCTATTCCACAGAACTGCCACGGCTGTTCCTCAATGGTACTACGGGACTTTATTTCATGGTCAACAACGAGCAACCCATCGACCTAACCTATTCAGAAGATGAGTGGAATAAGTAACATGACCAAAGAGCAGCTCGAGCAGTACGAGCAGGAATGGACAGCCAACATGGTGAAGTACTGGCAAGAGAAGATGATGCAGTTCTCACCGCCGGTCTACGACACAGGGGCATTGTACAACTCGTTACGTGGAGAGCTGCACCCCGGTCCCACAACCACCATACAGCACCATTTCCTCGAATATGGCTTGTATGTGGCAGCAGGCACAGGCAATGGCTACCGTCGGGGCAACTCTGGATTGGACGACGAAAATGGGTTACAGTTCATGCGTGGCAAACAATGGAACAAAGGGCGTGGTCATCGTGTGGTGCGCGACTGGTTCAAGGGCAAGTACCTCTACAGCTTGTACAGGCTCAAAGAGGTCGAAGCAAGCTTCTATGGAGAGGCTTATCAGGGATTGGTGAGCGAAACGCTTACCTCCATGTTCTCAGGTGGACTGGAAACGTCAAAGGGTAAGGTCAGCCTATAACTGACGGTATTCTTAGCACAGCGAACTTTATCATAACTTTGTCTCAGACATCAACAATGATATATGGAAAAAGACAATACATATCGAAAATTAGAAAAAGACTTTGCTGCTATTCGTGACGAGCGTGGCACGCAGGCAAATACGGCAAACCGCATCGGGTCGGCGTTTCTCTCTTTGCTGTCTTACATCGGCAGTGCAGCATTTCTCCGTAAGGATGTTCCAGACACGGCTGAGCAGGTAATAACTTTCCTCAAGGGCATAGTAGCAAAGGCGGTGAGCTTTTTCCAAGGCATCGTCAATAAGGGCGACATCAATAACGATGGAGATATTACCAATACTGGGAATATCAGCAACGCTGGCGACATCACGAACTCGGGCAATATCATGACGAATAACCTCACGGTGACGGGTAAGGCGACGTTCTTTGAATTAGAGATACAGAAGGCAAAGGCGGCTGGGGGTATGTCTGTTAACTCTGCTGGTACTTTCCACATTGATGCGGTGGAAGAAACGGAATACGAGTTTGTATGTTACCAACGTGCGGAGAAAGACGGTGTAATGCTTTTGCAGAGGTGCGAGCCGAAAGACCAAATGATGTGTTCAAATGGAATGAACATTCTCAAAGGTGGAAAAGGCAATCACTACTATTGGCGATTAGCAACAGAAGCACCTAAAAAGGTGGTGATGCACACGATTGACGGTAAGGAAGAAAAGTGTTTGAAACTTGTACTTTCAAAAACAGACCGCCACAGAAGAAAGGATGAAAGTCCACAGGATATAGGTGATATACCGAAGGTAGGCGACGACCTTGTTCAGATTGGAAATCGTGACAACAAAGAAAGGCAGAGCGTCATGATGACGTGTGCTTATAATAGTTTTGACCCCGAGTTGAAGCCGTCTTATTGGGCGCATTACATGGGCGTGAACGACTATGATATTTCCAAGCATAGATACACATGGTTTGCCGCAAATGGAAGTCAGGTGACTGGAAACTTCAAGGTGCAGAGCGACAATGGCGAACTTGAATCTATCGAGGACTACATGAAAGGCTTGGCATCTAAAAATAGTGCCGTGCTGTACAAGTTGGTGATGAGCAGCTCACAGTTTAATGTAAAAGCGGATGGAAGTTTTTCTCCGGAATTCATTTCTATCTATGCTTACAAGGTACAGGGAGAAAATCTCACGCAGCTGTCGCCAAGTGAAAGCGTGAAGGTGGTTGTGACCAAGGGTGAGAAAAATCTGCCTCTTAGCGATAAAAGCCATGTAGCTGTAATCAGTGGCAAGTGGAACTTATGGGCAGACAAAGAAGACATGAACGATGTGTTTAATGTGGATTTGATCATCAAAGATAAGTTGGCTGATAGGCAGAAGTTGGTTGACATGCAGAAGATACATATTGTCAGGGACGGAAAGAACGGTCAAGATGGGAAAGATGGTTTAGACGGAAAAGACGGCATCAATGGCGAGAAAGGAACTGACGGCAAGGACGGAAGTGATGCCGTGAGCTACAAGTTGTTGCCGCTGTCAGAGAATGCGCTGGCGTACATCACAGAGGGTAAGGAGAAAAAGGTTGACGTAATGCTGGTGTACAAGATACAGAAATCAGTTGGCGAGCAGGTAAACTTTACCACCTTGATAGTTGAGGGCATGACGCTTACCCTACAGCCGAGCGTGGGGGTGCCATTCAAGTATAACAGTGGAATGTATGGATTGTCGGGCAGCATGGATTATGATAAAATGACCGACAACAGTTACATTGTGACGCTGACAAAAGGCGGTAACATTGTAGACCAGCGCATTGTGCCTATCACGTTCAAGCCCAAGTTAGTGTTCGACATCGACGCGGAGAATGGAAAGCTAACCAGCAGGATAGAAACCGTTGAAGGTGATGTGAACGAGTTTCAGACGACCATTAACGAGACCAAAAGCACGGTAGGAAACCTCTCTAAGGATTTCACGCAAATCAAGCAGACATCGAAAGAAATCAACTTTACCGTGAATAATGGCACTCGCCCGAACTTGCTGTGGGGCAGCGATCTTGACTTGTCAGAGGTGCAGGATAAGATACAGATTGCCTACGCACAGGGGGCTGTCATTCAGCAGAATACAGCTAAGAAGGAAAACCTACAACGGCAGTTGGATGCCACACCTACCTACGACACGGCAAAACGTAATAACCTGCAGAAACAGATAAACGCTTGCGACGATGCCATAACCGCTGCAAGGAATAAGGTTAGTGAGTGCAAGGCAGCCATTCAGAAGCATTTGGGCGTTGTGATAAGCGGCGACATGGAGATTGGAAACAGAGAGATGTTTCAGTATCTGAAAGGCGAGGGTGTTGGCGGCTCTGACGCCATCAGCTTTAAGAACGCATACAAGCGTGAGGACTGGGCTAAGTGGACGAATATCAGCTGGCATGATGTAACGTTGAAACCACACACACAATATACCATATCCGTCTGGGTGAAGTTCAAGTCGTATGGACTGAAAGGAAGCATGTATGTGGACTGCGCATCGGATGACGGCAGATACTGCTTTGGTGGCTATCTGTATAAGGAACATTACTACGACCGTGCGGACATTGATAAGTGGACTCGCGTTAAATACGTTTTCGACAGTGGAGAGAGCAAAAAGATGAGTAGCTTGTTTTTTGCTTGTATCGCTGAAGAGGAAGAGGGTGCGCAGTGCGAGATATGGCTTTGCCGCCCGAAGCTGGAGGAGAGCAACAAGGCTACTCCATGGTGCGCATACGATGGCACGGTGGATGCGCTTGAGCAAACTGGCATCTTCATCAAAGATAAGAAAATACGGCTCAACGCACGCAACACGGAAGTGAGCGGTGATTTGAGTGTCGGCAGTCTGCGGACAAGGCCAAAGTTGGTTGGCGACCCTTTCATTGAAGCGCATGATGGTGAGTTCAACATATTCACGTTTGAGCGGAAGAAAGGCATCGAGCTGTCGGTTGACGATAGTGGCATGCCACATCTTATATTTTATGATAAAGACGGAAATCCAACCTACGACCTTGGGTGGACGGGAATGAAGCAGCTCACAGATGCTGTCGTTCAAGAATACTGGTCAGCTGATTTCCTAATGATGGAAGATACTAATACGAATGCAACGGCTGTGAGCAACATCACAGATGCTATGTGTACAAGGTACTATACCTATCATGCAGCCTATAACAGAAAGACGGGAATATACGGAAGCAATGAGGAGTACAATGGTGTGGCGTTCAAGCACGAGAACATCGGAAGTCAGCGCATTGCAGACGGGTGGTATTATCCAGTGAATAACGGTTCACTGGCACGTGTGGCTGACGAAAGTGTATACATATATGGTACACGGAAGTACCAATACAGCAACGGTAAGATGATTGGTTACGAAAACGTGTACATCGAAAAAGACCCCGTAACTGGGGCTTGGACGTTTTCAGATTACAAGGGCGGTGGCGGCGTTCACCACTCAGACCACAGTCAGATATAAAAAATAGTTTTGATATGACAACAGTAAAATCAGTTTCAGACAAGCGAATCATCGTGCCAGGCATGATAAATGGCAGAGAGTATTACTTCTTGGTGGATACGGGCGCATCGATAGCACTCATCAGTGAAAAGGTGCGGGGGCTGAATATTGGCAAACGGTTCGGTGGCAGTATTGAGGGTGCAGGTGGCAGCATTAGAGCAAGAATTTGTAACACGTTCGTGAAGATTGGTGGTAAGGATTTCTCGCAATTCCTCGCTACCGATTTGGATAACCTCATTGCATCGATTGCGGAAGAGACGAATGTAGAGATTGCTGGTATCATCGCACTGCCACAGATGAAATTCTACGGTGTGGAGATTGACACGGAAACGTTTACTTTGAACTTTCAACTTTGAGATTTGAACTTTGAACTTTGAACAAAACAAGCCATTTCCTCCCCTCCTTTGGAGGGGCTGGGGGAGGCTACTAAACTAAAAGATATGAACAACGAAATGTGTGGCTGCGGAACAGAGGAAAAGACCTCAAGCGCAAAGGGAATAGTGAGAATTAACTACAAGGAGGACTTCGAGTTAGTGGTGGAGCTGCTGGCTGGAGATAAGCCGTATAAGCTGGGCGATGAGGATTTCAGAATAGATTTTATCGTCATGGCGAGCCGATATACGGTTGGGCGCACGGCTGGCGTTTGCGAGCGATGTGCGGTGGACGGCAACAAGATACGGTGTTTTATGGACGGTCACGGACTGCCACCAGGAGAGCTGCGTGCCGAGGTGAAAGTGAATACTCCTGACCCTAACTATGCAGACGGCAAAAGACTGAACGTGGCGATAGCAGAGGGCGTGGTGCTGCTGGTAAAGGACAACACACGCTTTGACGGTGCTGTAATAAAAGCTGCAATGTCCATGATGTTGGTAGATGCCTACCAGTTAGCAAATGAACACGGCTACAAAGGTACGATTGATGAGTACTATGATACGTTCACGGAGGTTGGTCATCTGAAAGAAAACATCAAGGTAACTATTGATAAAATGACGAAAGCCGAGAAACAGCGGTCTACTGCTGAAACCGAAAGAGCGAAAGCTGCAACCGAAAGAGATAAGGCAGAAACGCAGCGACAGACTGATGAGGAACTGCGCAATCAAGCGGAAACGGAAAGAGCCAGTGCCGAGGGTAAACGAATAAAGGCAGAGAAAAAAAGAAGTACGACATTCTCTTCCATGCAGGAGAATATCAACTCAAAGATAAAAGATGTCAATGCCGCCACATCAGACCTAAAAAGCATCATTGGGATGGATAAGGGTGTGTTTGCCAGCATTGATGCACTACAAACTGACTACCCATCGCCACAGGTAGGATTTTCAGCTAAGGTGGGAACTGAACTCCCCTACGCCATCTATGTCTGCGAAAAAACAGGAACATGGAAGGACAGTGGGGCAAAATATACTCCAACCACACAAGTTCCTACTGTTAAGCAAACCACCGGAGAAAGCGAGACAAGCGTGATGTCACAGAAAGCGGTCACGGAGAAAATTCAGACAGAAGACGGAAAGTATTTGCAAGAAGTGTATGCAAAGACACTGGCCATTCATGATGCAAGTTTCGACGGGACACGGTACAAAGACTTTCAGACTTGCCTCGCATCCATTGATACGTCACTCACGGAGTTCGAGAAGAAACACATCAAGAAGGTAATATGCCTGCTTGAGGATGGCACATGGTGCGAGATGAACCGTATGAGTGCGGAATGGAGCATGGATACAGACAGTTGGGAGCAATCTGTCAACAGCTCTGGCGTATTTTTTGAAGACAAAATAGAGATAGCGAAGACTCCGTTCAAGGCTGAGGAAATACAGCAGACTGAAATAGCCAAAAATTATTATGTTTTGGTCAATAAGTTAGATTATGTTGGTACATGTTATGGCATGGTTGCTTATGCGAGTTTTGACGGATATACCAATATAGTTTTGATAGATACAGCTGGTGCAAAGACCCTTACTTATATAAAGAAATATGTCCATGTAGTTAAGGGTAAAAATGTCATCGTCCTTGATTCACCCATTGAAATTTCCGCAGGACAGTATATTGGATTCAGAAGTGTAGAGACTTTTATAAATCCTATTATAGGCACTTACGGTGGAACATTAACTCGCAGATACTATAATGATAATTTTGGAGAAATATCAGGATGTGGTGCATATAACATTATTACAAAATACGAAAAAAACATAACTTTACCTGAAAAAGTAGATGTTGTGAATGATATGGGATCAAGTAAAAGAAAGGCCATATCACAAGATTTTATATCTAAATTACTTATTGATGTAACTAAGACGTATAAGTCAGACAACTATGTTGAGGATGAAAGCCTACTTAATGGCAACACTTTATCTTGGGGTATTATTTACCTAAAATATTTTGACCATCCAGTAACACTAAAGTCACTTACCTTTGCATCAGACTATAGAGGTAATGCAAAAATAGGTGTAATATACAAGAATGCCAGTAAAGGAACTTACACTGTTGAACAATTATATGATATTGAAATAACAGATAAGAACACCTATTTGTTAGACAAGAACATCATATTACCGATGAACCGGTATATAGCTTTCTTTACATTAGCCCGTGCTGCAATTCGGATTGACAATAAGTTGACTAGTGAAAACTTTATGCAGGTTCAAAATGCCACTCAGAAAATAGCAGTAGGAGTTAATGTTAGAGGCGGTAGGTGTAAAACTGTTAATGTTCAGTTTGAATTTGCAGACATAGAATTCACTAAAGACAATGCTCTTAAGAATTGTATAACTCCCATGAACTCATGTAAAGTATTATTCACGGGTTCATCTCTAACAGACTGTCACTATTTCCCAAGAGGATTGTCATGGATAGAAAGGCTCAACGACCTAACTGACATCAACATTACCAATAACGGTTCGAGTGGCGGAAACATATCGCGTGATCTGAACACGCTCATTAACAACGGCAGGTTGGGTCATCAGTATGATTCCAACAGGCTTGGCGGCAGTGACATTCTTGATTTTGATATAGCTCAGACTGTAAAGGGGTTTTCACCGACATATATATGGTGGAACAATACGGCTAATAGCACCCCAAGGGGAGAGGATGGTCGGAAGATGCTCTTGATAGCCAAGCAGGTTACCGACGCACTTGGAGCCAAGATGCTGATAGGTACAGAAGAATATGGCATAGGCGACAATCCTGCGCTTCCGTTCGAGTATGAAAGAACATATAGGATGTTTGGAGAGGAATACAATATTCCGTATTCTATGATAACCCTAATGAGCATGAATCTATATCCTCAATATCCTATATATAATGGATTCAAGTCGAGCATACACGCAGGATACAGGACGGCAGCGCCATATCTTAATCATAAGGCAATGGCTGACGCGATTCCTATTGAACAGAATATCAAGCTATATAAGGTACGTCCTCCTTACAAAGGAGGAAGCCCAACCGTTGGAGACTTGGTTTATGATTTTAACAATGAAAGACTAAGGTACTTTACTGCTATTGATTGCGGTGCTGCGGATATCAAGACCTATGAGCAGATGGACAACCTCGACGGCGACAGGTTTGCCCCCAACGGAGAAACTGGACCAAGGGGTGGAACCAACGAGATTGCCCAATGGAGTCTTGACGAGCCTGTGAAGTTTAACAAATGGGCGTTAATCGAAATTATATCCAACAAGATTAAAATCCAAAAGGCTTCATTTACCTTCAGATGCTCTGTAAAACCAGAAAAACTTTATATTGCCGTAGCAAAGAGTACATTGAGCCATGACGACAATGTGGCTGCTGGTATTTGGGAAGACAGTCCAAGAACACGTTGGGAGGAAGTTTTATTTACCTATTCTGACGGTATGGTCACAGTATTGGTTCAAAGAAGTGAACCTGACATACAGATGTATGACAAGGTGAGGTTCCTTGTTAATTGCACGGGTGAGTTCCTGCTTTCAAAAACTAAATTTTTCGACTACAATGGTTTTGATAAGATTGTTGGGAAATTTGAATATAAACAAAGACGCTGTGGCAGGGAATTGCTCGAGAACACCTCTGTGGAAGAAGGTTGGTCTTTGCTTGGAAATGCAAGCATTCAGAGTTTCCCGAAACTAATAGCTGTTTATACAGACTATAATAAGTCAAATCGGCATGTTGAGTTGCCAGACAACAATTCGTCTATTAAACGTACTATTGCCATTACACAACCATGCAGCATGGTTGTCCTGAGAATTGTCTGTCAATCATATAAAAAGATAATCACTGCGAGATTTGACAGCGGAATTGAAAGTAAATTACTTCCGACAGATAAAACGGCAGATGAATATCTTAATGCCTTTTCATCTGATGAGGAGAAGAAAAAGTATATCAGTCCAACTGTTGATATCAAGCCTTTTGAATATGACTATGGATCAATAAGAGTTATCGCTAATGGACATTCAGTTCAGGACAAACTTGTATATCAAGGTTGGAACGAGCTGTATTTAGAGATACCTGTGTTAAACTCAGATAAAAATCTTGAAATAGAGATTAAAAGGAATAACTGGATTGAGGATAAGGATAATATGCCTAATTCGGATAATCCGATATTGATTCATGATATAAGCATACAGCATATTTATTAAAAAAGAATCTTTATATAAAATGAACGCTTGCAACGGATTTTGCCAGACATGAACATAAGATAACTAATCTATGAGATAAGTAGTAGATAATCTTGTAGATACAATAGATTATAATGAACTGGAAATTAATATTTAGTGTAGTCGGAGGTGTTTGTCGGAGAGTTTCGCCCGTCATTTCCACTTATCATCGCTATAAATCGGAAAAAACATATTAACTCATCAACTAAAAAACAAAAAAAATGAAAGAAGTAAAGAAAGAGAATTGGAAGTATTTAGTAGTGTTTTTCCTTATGGCATTGTCCATTGGTGTAGGTAATTACTTTAACCTAAGAGCCGAAGCTGTGGGTTGGGGAATAGTGGGCATGGCTGCTGTTATCAGCTCGATTTCATTAGCTGCGCTTGAGTTTTGCAAAGTACTCATCTACGGTGGCTCATGGAACTGGAAACGCGTGCTGGTGGGCAGCTGTGTGGCAATTCTATCAAGCGGTCTGCTATGCATCATTTGATTGAGAAACTCGCTGAGATAGGCACGGACAGACTATTGCATTTCAATGCCTGCTTGTGCGTTGCCTACCTTACCGCACGACTATTGCCTTGCTGCACGGTAGAACGCATGTTAGCTGGCTTTGCCTTTGCCGTACTCATCGGCTTTGGTAAAGAGCTGTACGATGAAGGACAAGATGGCAATACGTTCGACTGGCACGACCTACTGGCAGACGTGGCAGGAGCGGCTGTTGGAGCGATGATGATACTTTGAAAGAACAGCCCCACCCAACCTCCCCAAAGGGGAGGAGAACAGATAGGCGGATGGCTAACAACTTGTAAACTCGTCAACTATCAACTTGTAAACTAAAAAAATCTCGAGGGACGATTTTGTAAAATAAAAAGATATATGCAAAGAAATACGAAAGAATGGATACAATACGGCTCAGCGATAGCTTTGCTAACAAGTGGCGTAGCAATGGCTTTTTTGAGCTTCTTCCTGAATGGTGGTGACTTAAAAGATAGCGTACTTTGGTATGTTAGTCAAACGCTTGTGTACGCCGGTTCTATATTTGGCGTCGGCATTTATGTCCAGAGTAAGTGGGGAGAGGTGAAAAACTATGTAGACAAACGTCTGCGTGATAACTTTGATGAAGATGAGACTCAGAGCAAGTAATCTGTTAATTCAGAAGTTAAAGGAATTTGAGGGGCTTCGATTGGTAGCTTACAAACCTACGAAAGCCGAGCGGTGGTATACCATAGGTTACGGACACAGCGCAGCCGATGTGCGGCAAGGAATGCGCATTACGGTGGAAAAGGCGGAAGAACTGTTAAGGCGTGACCTCTTCTTTGTGGAAAAGTTTGTGAACGGCATACCAAAGATAAAGACACAAGGGCAGTTTGATGCGCTGGTGTCGTTCACCTACAATGTAGGCGTTGGAAATCTGAAACGCTCCACGCTACTAAAGAAAATCATGCACGATGCATCCACGGCAGAGATACAGAGAGAGTTCATGAAGTGGGTGAACAGCGGCGGAAAGAAGCTGGACGGACTGGTTAAAAGAAGACGTTGGGAAGCGGAAAGGTGGGCAGAATGAAAAAAAAGCCCCGACACGGTTGAAGTATCGGGGCGGCGTCAAATTAAAAAACGGCTGTGTTACAGCCTGTCGGCTGCATTGCTTACCCTTTCGGAGATGTCCTTGAGGGCAGAACGCAGCTTTTCCCTGTCAATATCGTTGAAATCATCTGCCACACCGTTATTGCGACCGTTGAATTTGTGGTACAGCCATGCCCTGCTTTTACCGAAATAGTTTTTGGCAAGGTACGCCCAGTTAATCTCTTCGTAAACATCATCTAATACTTGGCGGATGTCTGTCTGCTGTTGCTTGATAGTTATTTCCATAATCACTTGTTTTAAGCACCCCTCCATGCTCGGAGGGGCGGCTTGTTGCTTATTCATTTTCCATTAGTAGGTAAACCAACTCTAAAATTTCTTGTTCGAGCATCATCGCTCCATTGGGAAAGGCTTTTCTAAAATTCCGTATAAGCCTAATCAGTTCTTTTTCGTCTTCTGTTAATTCCATGATTTATTGTTTTTTAATTTGACAATGCAAAGATAATAACCTTTTGGTGATTATGCAAATATTTTAGTGATTATTTTCCATAAATATTGCATTTTCTTTGTACCTTTATGCCATGAGAATGAATACGTTATCTATATTATCAGTATTATCATTGCTGCTTTGCCTAATGGGCTGCAAGACCGTGAGGTATGTGCCTGTACCCGAGTATCACACCTTATATAAAACAAGGGTGGACACGGTGCAGCGTTGGGACAGCGTTTTCTTTCGTGATAGCGTGTACATGTCTGCAAAAGGCGACACGGTGTATCTGACAAAGACGCATTGGAGGGAAAGGTTCAGGAACGTGTACCATGTAAAAGTGGACACTTTCATGCAGCGTGATAGCATCCCAGTGCCTTACCCTGTGGAAAAGCCGCTGACCAAGTGGCAACGGTGGAAGATGGACTTGGGCGGCTGGGCAATGGGCGTGGCAGCTGTGCTTGTTATCTTAGTCATTTTGAAAGTGACCAAGACGGTGATATAGTTGACGAGGAGCCTCCCCCGACCCCTCCCAAGGAGGGGAGTAATTAGCAAAACTATCACCTCGTAAACTCGTCAACTTGTCAACTAAAGAACTTACAAACTTGTAAACTCCTCTCCTCGTCAACTAAAACCGTATTTTTATACCTCACATCACAGGGCTATCTTTGACAAAAAATCAAGGATAGCTTTTTTTATGGCAAGAAACACGCAAGAATTTGAAACCGTCGTAAGGCTCAACGCCCAGCAGGCGAAGGATGAGTTGAAAATCATGCAAGAACGCTTGGATGAGCTGAAACGCAAGAAAGACACCTTGTTAAGTGGCAAGGACTACGATGCGAAAGATCTCCGAACGCTCAACAAGGAGATAAGGCAGCAGAGTGCCGCTATCAAGGCGTTCGGCAGCAGTGTGCAGGACACCATTCACACACTCAGTAACTTGGACAAGGCAAGCCTCGGGGAGCTGCAGAAGTCGGTGCGCAACCTCAGGCGGCAGATGGCAAACGTCACCAACGAGGAGGAGTTCCGACAGTTGGATGCGCTCATGCAGAAAGCCAACGCGCGCATCCTTGAACTCAAAGGCTCGGCTGGAGAGGCGGCAACGGAGACAAGGCGTGTGGCAGAGGCGGCAAAGACGGTCAACGCCGTGTTGGCGAATGTCAATGGGGCATCGCTGGCTGAACTCCGAACGGCGGCAGCTGCCATCCGAGAGGAGATGGAGAAGACAAAGCCGGACACGAAAGCGTATCAGGCGCACGCCGAGAACCTCAAGAAGGTCACCACTCGCATACAGGAGGTCAACGAGCGACAAAAACAGGTGAACCTCACCATCGACAAATACGACAAGGAGATACAGCAGCTCACGAAAGATCAAGCGGTGGTGGCAAGGGAGAACAGGGTCATCGACCAAACGCTGAGAAACCTCAGTGGGGCAACCATGCGCGACTTGGAATATGCCCTGCAGATGGTCAACGAGCAACTCCGTGAAACAAGCCACGGCACAAAGGCGTTCGACGATTTGGCGGAGAAGTCAAGGCGGTTGAAAAAGCAGATAGCAGAGGTCAACGACCAACTCAAAGCTCCCGAGCAGCGCAAAGGACTCGTTCGTGGGTTCATCGACAGCCTGAACAAGAACTGGGGCGCTGTCGTGCAGGGGTGGGCAGCGCTCACCGGGCTCACGCAGACGGTGCGCATGTGCTCCGACGCTTTCGCCTCCATGGAGGATGTCATGGCGAACACCCGAAAATATACGGGGCAGACGGATGAGCAGGTGCGAGAGCTGAACGAGGACTTCAAGAAAATGGACACACGCTCGTCGCGTGAGCAGCTCAACGAGCTGGCTGGAGCGGCAGGACGTTTGGGAATTACCTCGAAGGAGGGCATCGAGGAGTTCGTCGATGCGGCGGACAAAATCAGCGTGGCGTTGGGCGATGACCTCGGGGATAAGGCGGTGGACCAAATCGGAAAGCTGGCGATGGCGTTCGGCGAGGACCAGCGCATGGGATTGCGTGGGGCAATGCTTGCCACCGGCTCGGCAATCAACGAACTGGCGCAGAACTCCTCGGCACAAGCAAACTACCTCGTGGAGTTCACGGCTCGCGTGGCAGGTATCGGCAAACAGTTCGGGCTTACCCAGACGCAGATCATGGGATTTGGTGCGGTGCTCGATGAGAACATGCAGAAAGACGAGATGGCGGCAACGGCATTCTCGCAGCTGCTCACGAAGATGACCACCAACACCAAGAAGTTCGCTAACATTGCAGGCATCGAGGTGGGCAAGTTCTCCAAGATGCTCAAGGAGGACGCCAACGGTGCTGTACTCACGCTCTTGGAGTCGCTGAAGAAGAAAGGCGACTTCCAAGTACTCGCCAAGATGTTTCAGGAAATGGGACTTGACGGCACGAGGGCGACAGGCGTACTCACCACGCTCGCCGATAAGATAGACCTCGTGAAGAAGCGGCAGCAGCTCGCCAACGATGCTTACCGTCAGGGAAAATCGGTCATCGATGAGTTTGACGTGCAGAACTCTACGGTGCAGGCAAATCTTGACAAGGCGAAAAAGAGTTTCCACGAGCTCACCATAGAGCTGGGAGAAAAGCTCCTCCCCATCGCCAAGTATGGCGTCACCACGGCTTCCTACACCGTCATGGCGTTGAGCGAGCTCATCAACTTCTCCACAAAGTATTGGAAGGTGCTGGTGCCGCTTGGGGCAGCAATCGCCACTTATACCTTGTTGTTGAAATTGAAAGCCTTTGAGGAGGAAAATAACAAGGTGAAGATATTGTGGAACATAGCCGTAGAAAAGAAGGAAGCGGCAATCATCGCCATAAAGAATGCGACGCTCAAGATTTCCTCGGGTCTCTACGCACTGCTCACTGGAAAAATCTCGTTGGCAACGGCTGCACAGACGTTGTTCAACAAGGTGGTGAAGGCGAACCCTTATGTGGCAGCGGCAACGGCAATGGCAGCACTCACATCTGTCATTATCGCTTTCATCAGCAAGACGGACAAGGCAACCGAGGCGCAAAAGGAACTGAACAAGGTAAATGCCGAAGCTGCCACACAGTGCCGATCTGAAATCGTTGAGCTGTCCAAGTTGCTCGAGGTGGCTAAGGACAAAACAATCTCAGATACGGCGAGAAAAGAAGCGATACAAAAGCTGCAAGAGAAATATCCCGGCTACCTCAAGAACCTGTCGTTAGAGAATATACGTTCACAACAAGCTGCCGAGTCGGTAGCCAACCTCACCAATCTTATCATGGCGCAGGCGAAAGCAAGGGCTTACTTGGCAAAGGTAGAGGAGATTGAACGCAAGAAGCAAGATGTCAACGAAGAATACTTGGAAAGTTTTTGGGGAAAGTTATGGCATGGGTTCAAAGCTGACGTTGGGGCTACATGGCATAACATGAAAAACCTTTTCAAAGGAACGGATTATGTCAAAGGGAAAGATGGCTCTTTGCAGGTGGTCGAACATAAGAGAAGCGTCAGTCAGCAGTATAAAGTTGACCTTGAAGCCGACCTGAAGGAACTGGACAGAAAGCAAAGGTTCTTCGAGAAAGAATATGAGAAGAAATTGAAAGAAGCAGCGAAGATGTCGGCACAACAAGGCGGTGGCGAAGCTCCTGATTCAGGAGGGGATGCCCCCAACGGTAACGGTGGCGACTATATAAGCAATAAAGAGCTAAAGGCGCAAGCTAATGCCGAACGAAAGCGTGAGGCATTGCAACGCAAGCAGGAGGCTTTGCGCAAGAAAAACCTCAAAGATGCCATACAGGCGCAAAAGGCACTCACCGACGCAGAACTGGTGGAGAACTACCGAAAGTACGCGCAAGGGGAGATCGATTTGCGAACGTTCCGAAAGAAGGAAAAGGACATCAAGATGCAATCGCTCGATGAGCAGATACGCATCAATGGCGCAGAGTCGGAAGAAGCAAAGGCGTTGCTCAGAAAAAAGGAGGAGCTCCTCATGAAGTACAACGATGACGTGCGCCGCATGACCGAAGAGGAGATAAGGTACAGGCACGACACCCTCGCCCTGCAGCTGCAAAGCGAGTACGAGCAGAAGGGAAAGTCGCTCTATCAGAACCAAGAGGCGCTCAACGAGGCGTTGTACCAAAACGAGCTGGACGCGCTAATCGAGAGGCAACAGCTGTACAACAAGGGAACACAAGAATACCTAGACCTCCAAGCGGAGATCGAACAGCGAGAGGGCATGCACAAGATTGAGAATGCAAGGCATTATCAAGAGTTGCTCTCGCAGCTGCAAGAGGAATATGGTGAAAAGGACGTGGAGAAGCAAAAGACGCTGGCGGTCAATCGGCTCCAGTGGATGGAGCGATACGAACTTCAACAGATGGAGAGCCTGTACAAAGGCGGTGAGCTGAAACACGAGGAATACGAGCAGCGCAAAACGGAGATCACCACGAAGTATGCGCAATATCGCAAAGAGGTGGAGCAGCAGTTCGAATGGCGAAAGAGCGAGCAGAACCTGACCGATTCCAAGGGCGAGAAGTTCAAACGCAGGGTGGACAGGGCGCACAATACGGCTGCCAACAACGCCAAGGCGGATTATCAGAACGCCCATCCCGACGGTCAGTCGGTAACCGATTACTTCACTTCCGACATCGTGCAGTTCTCTTCTGTCATGGAGAACATCAGACAGATGGAGGCAAACGGCGTCATCTCGCACCAAGAGGCAATGGCGGCAATGGGACAGGCAACGGCGGACATGGTGGATCAGATGGGACAGAAGTTCCAAATGGCGTACGAAGCGATAACGCCTATCATGAACGCCATGTCGTCGTATTATGCCGCGCAGTCCGATTACGAGCAGAAGGTCACACAGCAGAAGTACGACCGCATGATCAAGCATGCCGGGAAGAACGCAACGCTGGCAAGAAAGCTCGAGGACAAGAAGCAAAAAGAACTGGCGAAAATTAAGACAAAGTACGCGCGCAAGGAAGCCAACATGCAGGTTGCGCAAGCCATCGCACAGACGGCATTGGGTGCTGTCTCTGCGTATGCCTCCGTCATGAGGGGCATCCCCGCGCCTGCCAACTTGGTCATGGCGCCCATTGCCGCAGGACTGGCAATGGCGGCTGGTGCCATACAGATTGCTACCATCAAGAAGCAGCAGCAAGCACAAGAGGCAGGTTACTACGAGGGTGGATTTACTGGCGGAAGCGACTACCGCCGAAAGGCTGGCATCGTACACCAAGGCGAGTTCGTTGCCAACCACAGGGCGGTTAACAACCCTCAGCTTTTGCCTGCACTCAGGTTGATCGACAGGGCGCAGCGCAACAACACCATCGGAATGCTCACGGCAGCGGACGTGTCGCAGTCGTTGGGAACAGGCACTACCGTAGTGTCCGCCCCAACGGTGAACGTCCAGACCGATAATGCGGAGCTGAGCGGTGTCATCGGCAAGATGAACGAAACCTTAGACCGCATGGGCGCCTTGCTCGACGGTGGCATCACCGCCAACGTTTCCATGCACGACTTCAAAAAAGAAGAACGCCATTGGGACAAGTTGCAACAGAATAAATAGGAAGCCTCCCCCAACCCCTCCCAAGGAGGGGAACAGCCTCTCCCCCTTACCCCTCCCCAAAAGGGAGGGGAGCAATTAGCAAAACTATCAACTCGTAAACTCGTCAACTAAAAAGGACTATCAACTCGTCAACTCGTCAACTTGTAAACTTGTAAACTCATAAACTCAAACCAAACCCTCCAGCTGCCTGACCTCCCCTCCTTCGGAGGGGTCGGGGGAGGCTTCTCCTAAACTATAACGCCTATGCTCCTCTGTACTTTAGACGGCAAGAAAGGCTATCCGTCAACAAAAAACAACATCAAGGTAACGCTCGAAAACCCCTTTGTAAAGGATTCGGGTACGTATTCATACGACATCATCTTCCCCATGGAGATTGATGCCAACAGGCGACTCTTCGCCAACGTCCACAGGCTCGACGTCCAAAAGACGGCAACCACCTTTGAGCAATGCCTGCTCTACGTCGACAACCGACTCGTCATGCAGGGAAAGGGCATCATCACTGCCATCACCAACGACACCGTAAAGGTGCAGATCGTCGGAGGAAAGAGTCGTATCAAGTACAACTCCAAGTTCGAAAACCACTACATCGACGAAATCAACTTCCCTCCAGTCTCCATCACACACGGATATGACAAAGAGGCGTACGCACAGTGGGGGCTCGACGAACCCACACGAACGGAGTTGGCACGAAGGGCATTCCTCCTCATCGACCTCACCAAAAGCAACTTCGTGGGACAGCCGGGCATCGCAGCGTTCAACCCGATATGGGACGAAACCAACGACACTTGCTCGAATGGAATTTGCGTGGGCGACATCAGCAACTGGAGTGTCAACGGAAAAACATGGCACGGTGGCAAAAGGGCGTTCATGTACAACCTTGCCGTGCAACCCAACCTGATGTACGTGCTACGAAAGGTCATCGAAAACGAGGGCTACACCTTGCAACAAAATGATTACGACAAAGAGCCATGGAACAGACTACTCATAGCCAACGCCACACGCTCGCTAAGAATCAAGGACGCCCTGCCGCATTGGACGGTCTACAAGTTCATCGAGGAGATACGAAAACTCTTCAATGCCACCATCCTCTTCGATGAACGGGAACGAAGCGTCAGAATCGTCTCAGCCAACGAGATGCTCAAAAACGAGTCCGTGGCATATCAACATGTGGAGACGTTCACCACAGAGTATGACGATGATGGCATCAAGAACGTACTCACCTCTAACCTGAGGTTCAGACTGGGGGGCTCGGCAAACAGGTCGTGGCGTGAGGTGGTGTCGCCCGACGTGCTGAGTGCGTTCACCGTCAAAGAGGGACTCGTTGAGTTCGACAAAATGGGCGACAGGGAAAAGCGTACCACCATACAGAAGGTCGGTGATCTGTATTATGTGTATGCCGATGAGATTGACGAGACTTATCCCGACCCCGAGCGAAAGGTCGGACAGGTGCTGCCTTGCGGCTTCTTCAATCCCATTGTGCGAAACGAGAAGAGCGACCAGTACGAGGAGCTGTGCATCGCTCCAGTAGCCGTCACCATGAAGATGCTCTTCAAGGAGGAAGACGCCCTGCAACGGCTTGGCATCAGGTTCGAGGGATACCCAAAGGTGGCGTATTACATTCCGTCTACCACCAACGAGAAGGAGGCAAGCTTAAAGGAAATGAGCGTCGATGAAGAGGGCGACTATTACCTAAGCGTTCAGAATGCCATAGAGGGAGGTGTAGAGAAAGAGTCCAACGAGGGCGAGACTGCCGATGCCATGTTCGTCATGTTCCAAGGAAAGGGGGTGTCCAATAGAAAGATTATTTTCGGCATGTTCGACTACAACCGCAACGACGATGGGGAATATTTCAGATACCGTGCGCCTGTCACCTACACCGACTGTCGTATGTACCGCATCTATCCAGGACCAGGGTTTGACGACAATGCTTCGTTGAGCCTGCGTGTCAGCGAGAGTCCCGACCTGCTGTGGGGAAACACCTCCTCCCTTGGCGACTTCTGTTCCAACGTCCATGTGGATGCTCACCACACCATCGTCATCAAGTTCCTCACCAATGATGTTCCCGACCCGAGAAAAATCTACGTCTTCGACAACAAGAGGTTCATCTGCCAGAAAATAGAACTCAACGTTTCCGACGACGGCATCGACAAGGAAAAGACAGGCTACTTCTGCGAACTCCTATAACGTACCATAGTCCCACCTAATCTTACAAAATAATACATAGTCCCACCTAATCCCCCTTAGTCCCACCTAATCTTACAAAGTTCCACAAAGTCCCCCGAAAACATAGTCCCACCTAATCCTCCTTAGTCCCACCTAATCCTACATAGTCCCACCTAATAGATACCGCAAGCTGCCAACAAATCTCCTCTTAAATAAAAGTTCTTCGAGAAAAATGTAAAATATTACACTAAAAATTTGCACAGTGTGAAATGTTACACTACATTTGTCATATTAGATAATTAAAACATCAAAGATATGGGACGATACATGACAATGAAGCAAACAGAACCCACTACCATGAAACAGCAGATGAGCGACATCCTCCTCTCCATTTCGTGGGGATGCCTGGCGCGCGACTACTTTTCAAAGTCCGCATCATGGTTCTACAACAAGTTCAACGGCATCGATGGCAATCGAAAACCAACAGAGTTCAGCCTTGAAGAGCGCATACAGCTCAAAGGCGCACTATGCGACCTTGCCGACCGCATACGCCGTGCCGCCGACAGCATAGAAACCATTTAGGCGAGGGGGTGTTTGCTCCCCCTGTTTAACAAAAAAGCCGCCCGACGCCTACGGGCGCAACCTTACCACAAGCGCATGCTTCCCACCATGGAGCATGCGCTTTGTCTCTTCTTGACAGAAACAATAAATCCGCTCCATTCAGTCTGCCACCAGCGTTCATAGTCCCCACCTAATCTTACAAATTCATACATAGTCCCACCTAATCTTACATAGTCCCCCCTAATCCCACAAAGTAAAACATAGCCCCACCTAATCCCCCTTAGTCCCACCTAATTATATAAGCATTCCCCTCATTATCATTTTTACGATAAAAAATACAACGAAAAACTTGCACCGTTCAAAAAAACACTCTATCTTTGCCAGTGCAATAAAACGATAATGGTGTAACCATTCCGAAGAGCGACGGTCAAACGCTCGGCAAGATAGAAAGGCTCGGGCTTTTTTTATTGTAATTTAGTTAAACATCGATATTGGCGGCTTGCCATTCCGTAAAACTTTTGAAGTAGCCCTTCGGGTGAACCATTATCGTTTATATTGCAGCGGGATGTGCAGCCGCCTTTTTCTGTACCTCT
Organism: Prevotellaceae bacterium; assembly: GCA_028726625.1. Lineage (GTDB taxonomy): Bacteria > Bacteroidota > Bacteroidia > Bacteroidales > Bacteroidaceae > Prevotella. Next base: position 23,578 of record JAQYPT010000024.1, read on the forward strand.
GCGCCACGGCAGAATCCGTGGCAATGCAATATAAACGATAATGGAAATGCAACAAACCATCATCAGCTTCGCTCCCAACAAGGTAGAGCAGCAGCCTACGCTCAAGCAGCGTTGGCAAGAGTGTGTAAACAGTGTCAACCTATGGCTCAATGCAAAGAGTCTGTTCTACTCCAACATCTGCCAGTACAGCGTCTCACGCCGTACCGTGCTAAGGGTAAACATGGTCACCGCTGCCATGTTGGTAGGGGCGGTGTGTGTAGAACAAGAACCAGTGGTGGCAGTCGTGGCAATGGCAGTAGCCGCATGGCTCACGGCTGCGCTAAAAAGACAATCAAACTAACATTCAACGAAAAAAAGACACAAACATGGAAATAACAAACATCAACAATACACACTGTGAAGCAATGCAAGAGTTCTTCAACATCGACATACTCACCGTACGCATCGACTTGCTCAACGACATCAAGCGGTGGTTCATCCTCGAACAGGCAGGGCTCGACAACGACGATAAGGAAGCCAAGCAAATGCTCGACTACATCGTGTCCTTACAACTCTTCATCGATGACCTCTGCAACATCCGCCGTGCAGTCATCAACGG
>JAQYPT010000025.1 GCA_028726625.1 Prevotellaceae bacterium
TGCCGATATACTCAATATCAATCAAAGCTTTTTGTCGAATATTGAGAATGGGCGGAGTCCACTTCCTCCGGACAAAAGAGAAAAGATACTGGAGACATTCAACATAACCCATCCGGAGGAGTACACCATTGACATTCCTACACCTTATAATATAAAGAATGTTCAGCGGTCACTAATCGGAGGCAACAAGTTCATGAACAACAGCTCATTAGAGTCGAGTTCAATAATATCAGAAGTTCGCAAGATGCTCGAGATGTATTTCGGAAGCATCGGCGACACGGATAACATCAATGTAATCCTGTCTGAGCAATTAGAGCAAAATTCCAAGAGGATTAGGGCATTGGAAGAAAAGAACGAGAAGCTTTATGACAAAAACGACCTCCTCCGCGAGAGGTTAGACGAAATGAAGGAAGAGGTTTTCAGGCTTCGCAGAATACTCGCCGAAAACGGCATAGAATACGATAATAAAAAATGACTCGCAAAATGCTCGCAAGTCGCATAGTGATAATTTATAAATAGTTAATAATCAAAGAGTTCCTATCATAGGCGTTTGCCTTACAAGCAGAGGGTCGGCGGTTCGAATCCGTCAACGCCCACTGGGGTGTTTCCCTGTAATCCTTCGGGATTGCAGGGATATTTTTTTGGCCATTACGTTCCCATCACCTCGTCTATCAAAGCTTTATCCATCTGTCAATCAAAGAGTTACAACCGCCTTTCAATAGCATTGAGTTTGACGGCCAATAGCATTGAGTTTGGCGTCCAATTGCAATGAGTTTGGTAGCCAAAAGCAATGACTTTGTTTTTCATCCTCCTATCGAAACTTGACAACCTACCCAAATGCGATGACAACATAGGGGCGTGATTTATACTGTAGCGCAACAAACACCATCTAATGACTGCATACACCGAATGCCCGAACGCGATGACAACGGAGGGACGTGATTCATCACGACTCTCACACAACCAAAAGAATGGCGCATGAAAAACGGATGCTCCATTTTGATTCAAATTAACGAAAAATAGGACAGCCCATGCCCATGCATTGGTATTATTTTTGTATTTTTGCAAGGATGAAGATATTTACAAGTGCTCAGATACATGAGCTTGACCAACATACCATTGCGCACGAACCCATCAAAAGCATCGACTTGATGGAACGCGCCGCACAGGCTTTAACCCAAGCCATTACCGAAGAGTGGACCGACCGCACGCCCGTCGTGGTGTTTGCCGGTCCGGGAAACAACGGAGGCGATGCGCTGGCCGTGGCTCGCATGCTGACGGAAAGAGGTTACATGGTGAGTGTTTACCTGTTCAACACCAGCAACAAGCTGTCGGAAGATTGTGCCATCAACAAGAAACGCATCGTAGAGGCGAAAAAAGCAGACCTGTTCAAGGAGATTACGCTCAACTTTGAGCCGCCCACACTGGACGCTGACACTCTGGTGGTCGACGGTCTTTTTGGTTCGGGACTCAACAAACCGCTCAGCGGTGGCTTTGCCTCGCTGGTGAAATACATCAACCAGTCGCCTTGTCAGGTAGTGAGCATCGACCTGCCATCGGGACTGCTGCCCGAGGACAACACGTTCAACGTGCGTTCACATATCGTCAAGGCCAACCTAACCTTGACGCTACAACAAAAGAAACTGGCCATGATGCTGCCCGACATGCAATGCTTTCTTGGCCGCGTGAAGGTGCTGGACATCCGGTTGTCCGAGGAGTTTATCAACAAGACGGACGCAACTTACACCATCTTGGAAGAGCAAGACGTGCGGCAAAAACTGCTCCATAGGCCCTGCACGGCGCACAAAGGCGACATGGGACACGCGCTCTTGGTGGCCGGCAGCTATGGCATGGCCGGCGCAGCCGTATTGGCAACGAGGGCATGTTTGCGAGTTGGCGTGGGAAAGGTAACGGTATGCTCGCCCCAACGCAACAACGACATCTTGCAAATCAGTGTTCCGGAAGCGGTAATGTGCGCCGACGCCGACGAAAATGTGTTCAGCGAGCCGGTCGATACTGACGACTTTGATGCCTTGGGTATCGGTCCCGGCCTGGGACAGGATGAGACTACGGCCATCGCAATGATTGCTCAGGTGCGCCGCGCACAGTGTCCTGTGGTAGTCGATGCCGATGCCCTGAACATGCTGGGTACGCACCGCGCATGGATGCAGCAGCTGCCCAAGAACATCATCCTAACGCCACACCCCAAAGAGTTCGACCGACTGGTAGGAAATACCTGTGGGGGTGGCTACGAAAGACTGCAAAAGGCCATCGAACTGGCCCAACGTCTGCATGGCCATGTGTTGCTGAAAGGGCATCACACGGCACTCTGTCTGCCCGACGGTCACGTCATCTTCAACGCCACCGGCAATGCGGGAATGGCCACGGCGGGCAGTGGCGACGTGCTAACGGGCATCATCACAGGACTGTTGGCGCGTGGTTACCAGCCGACTGATGCCTGCGCCGTGGGCATGTACCTGCACGGACTGGCGGGCGACTTGGCCGCCAAGGAACTGGGACAGGAGAGCATGACGGCCGGCGACATCGTGCGCTTCATCCCACAAGCATTCAAACGATTAAACGACTAAGACATGAATAAGCTCATTTTATCAACCTTGTTTCTGGCCTTCTGCCACGCTACGGCGCAAGCTCAGATACCAACAGAGGGGGTTACTTACTTTCTTCCGAAGACGGCTTTGCGCTTCGCGTTGCTCATTGAGAAAACCACTTTCACGCCAGGTGAATACGCCCGATATTCTGAAAGATTCATCAAAACACCCGTAAACGACCAGCCCACGACGACTTACCACATCGTGGCGACACAGATGGACACCTACGCGGTGCCCGATTCGGCCAAGCAATTCACGGCCACCATCGATAAGAAACACAGTATCGTGAGCGTGAACCGCGACCAAAACGGGGTCATCATGGCCGTGAATGACAAACCGAGAGCGGTGGAGAGCCAACCAGCGTTCAAGCCAGCGCGCAAGCCTGCGCCCATCGACCCGGCCAAATACATGACGGCAGAGATGTTGGCGGCAGGCAGTAGTGCCAAGACCGCCGAGCTGATTGCACAGGACATCTACGACATTCGCGACAGTAAGAACCAGCTTTCGCGCGGCGAAGCCGAATTCATGCCAAAGGATGGCGAGCAGCTGAAGATTATGCTGAACAACCTGAACGTGCAGGAAAAGGCCATGCTGCGGTTCTTCCAAGGCACCACAACCGTAGATACCATGCAGGTGTTTGTTGATTATGTACCGACGAAAGAGGTGGACAAGGCGTTGCTCTTCCGCTTCTCCAAGCATTTGGGCATGGTGGATCAAGACGATTTGGGGGGCGCACCTTACTACATCAGCATTCAGGATGAGCAGGTAATCCCAACGTTGAAGATGCCCGTGGAAGTGAAGAAAAAAAACAAACGCGACGTGGGTATCAACGTAAATCTGCCAGGAAAAATCAAAATCACACTGTACAAAGAAGAACAGCCGGCATCAACCTTTGAAACTTATGCAGCCCAATTCGGCCGCATAGAGAACCTCAGCGGCGAGCTGTGGGGCAAGAAATTCACCACGCACGTCGTGCTTAATCCCGTGACCGGCAACGTGGAGCGCCTCGAAACCGAGGCTCTGGATTAAGCAGGGCGGCGCAGGAACGCGGTAAGACTAATGGGGCAGGCACCGAAAAACGTCACAACTTATCTATGCTTACAGAGAAACAACAACGCACGGCGGCTGCCGAATTTATAAAAAGATGGAAAGGCAGAGGATATGAGAAGGGCGAGAGCCAACTGTTTTGGATTGACTTGCTGACCAATGTCTATGGCATTAGCGATGCCGCCAACTTCATTCGCTTTGAGCAGCAGGCGAGGTTGGACCACACATCGTTCATCGATGCCATGATACCCTCTACGCACGTCATGATAGAGCAGAAGTCGTTGGGCAAGAACTTGCGGCAACCCATCAAGCAGAGCGATGGCAACATGCTCACACCCTTTCAGCAGGCGCAACGCTACAGTGCCGTGCTGCCTTACTCGGAGCGGCCACGATGGATTGTTACTTGCAACTTTGCCGAGTTTGACGTGTACGACATGGAGAACCCAAAGGGTGAGCCTTCGCGCATAGAACTGAAAGACTTGGAGCGAGAGTACTACCGATTGCAGTTCTTGGTAGAGGTGCGCAGCGTGCATCTCGAGCGCGAACTGCAGGTGTCCATGCAGGCTGGTGAGATAGTGGGGAGGATATACGATGAGCTGATTAAGCAGTACGATGAGACCGACCCCATGGCGCTCCGCTCGCTCAACATCTTGTGCGTGCGCTTGGTGTTTTGTCTGTATGCCGAAGATGCAGGGGTGTTTCCACGCCACGACATGTTTCACGACTACTTGGAGTCGTTTGATGTTCCTTCAATGCGCATGGCGTTGCTGCAACTCTTCGATACCCTCAACACGCCTACCGACAAGCGCAGCAAGTATATACGTCCCGACTTGGCTGCCTTTCCCTATACCAACGGCGGACTGTTTGCCGAAGAGACGGACATTCCGCAGTTCACCCCCGAACTAAGAAACACGCTCTTGAAGCATGCCTCGCTCGACTTTGACTGGAGCCTGATATCGCCTACCATCTTCGGAGGTGTGTTTGAAAGCACGCTCAACCCCGAGACTCGTCGTGCCGGGGGCATGCACTACACCTCGATAGAGAACATACACAAGGTGATAGACCCGCTGTTTATGAACCAACTGTGGCGTGAGTTTGAGGCGTGTAAAGAAATTCCAGACCATAAGAAGCGTGTGGCTGCACTACTTGCATTGCAAGACAAAATGGCTGGGTTGCGCTTTTTCGACCCTGCTTGTGGCTCGGGCAACTTCTTGACGGAAACGTATTTGTCGCTTCGCCGACTGGAAAACGAAATACTCAGCATCGTATATAACCGGATAGAGCGTAGCTTTTTTGAAAATCCCATCAAGGTAAACATCCACCAGTTTTATGGTATCGAGATTAACGACTTTGCCGTTACCGTGGCTACCACCGCCCTTTGGATAAGCGAGGCGCAAATGATAGCCGAGACAGAACGCATCATCAATCACGACATCGACTTCCTACCGCTCAAGTCGTATGCCAACATTCACGAGGGAAACTCGCTCCGCACCGACTGGAACAGCATCTGCAACAAGAGCGAGCTTGATTACATCATCGGCAATCCACCGTTTGTGGGTGCACGACTGATGAGCGAAAGCCAAAAAGAAGATATGCTTGCTATCTTCGGAGCTAAATGGAAAAACGTGGGAAACATCGACTATGTGGGCGCATGGTATAAGCGTGCCGCCGACTATATGCAGGGTACGGAGATACAAGCTGCTTTGGTTTCTACCAATTCCATTTCGCAGGGAGAGCAGGTAGCCAACCTATGGCAGCCTTTGTTTGAACAGGGTGTGCGCATCAACTTTGCACATCGCACTTTTAGGTGGGACAGTGAAGCCTCGCTCAAGGCGCATGTACACGTGGTAGTGGTAGGATTTAGCTATGTTGAGTGGAAGCAAAAGTTGTTGTTCGACAACGGACAGAAACTGCAGGTGAGCAACCTTAACGCCTATCTTTGCGATGCGCCAAATGTTTTCATATACAGCAGAAGCACGAGTTTGTGTGATGTGTCTGTAATGGGAATAGGAAACAAGCCTATAGATGGAGGTAATTATCTGTTTACAAAAGAGGAAAAAGAAGAATTTGTTAAGCGAGAGCCACAATCAGAAGTATATTTTCACCCATGGTATGGGGCAACAGAATTTATTCAGCAACAACCTCGTTATTGCCTATGGTTGGGCGATTGTTCACCACGAGAGATTAAATCAATGCCGTTATGCTATGAGCGAGTGACGAATGTAAGGGAACTTAGATTAGCGAGTAAGAGCGCAGGAACCCGCAAACTGGCTGATACGCCAACTCGCTTTCATGTGGAGAACATGCCCGAAGGAACCTCTATCATCGTGCCTTCAACATCTTCAGAACGAAGGAAATATGTACCCATGGGTTTCATTCCACAAGGCACATTGGCAAGTAATGCTGTTCTTCTCATTCCCTCAGCCACGCTTTACCACTTCGGTGTGTTGGAGAGCAACGTGCACATGGCGTGGATGCGGGCGGTATGTGGACGGTTGAAGAGCGACTATCGTTATAGCAAGGACATTGTGTACAACAACTTTCCGTGGCCCGACGCTACCGATGAGCAGCGCACGGAGATTGCACAGGCGGCGCAGCGCATATTGGACGCACGCCAACTATACCCCGACTCGAGCCTTGCCGACCTGTACGACCCCACGCTGATGCCCCACGAACTGCTGAAAGCCCACCGTGACAACGACCGATTAGTAATGCGCCTTTACGGCTTTCCCACCTCCATGACCGAAACAGAGTGCGTTGCCCAGCTCTTCAAGCTATACCAAAAGAAGTGTAAAGGGTAAAAACATAGAATTGCAAGTTCATGCTTTTGCAAGACAGGGAGGGCATGCCGCATCCTCCGTCAGTTAAGTTAAAAAAATGTTGCATCACTTTGTCATGACAAATTAAAATGCTAACTTTGCATTGTTTCCCAAAGTTATTGGAAACTCACTTTTAATATTTAAATAATATGGTAGATTACAAATCATTAGGTCTCGTAAACACACGCGAGATGTTTAAGAGAGCCATCAATGGCGGTTATGCCATCCCAGCATTCAACTTCAACAACATGGAGCAGTTGCAAGCCATCATCACGGCTTCTTCAAACCAAAAGTCACCTGTTATCTTGCAGGTTTCTAAAGGTGCTCGTGCCTACGCCAACCAAACATTGCTTCGCTACATGGCGCAGGGTGCCGTTGAGTATGCAAAAGAGTTAGGCTGCAAGCATCCTGAAATCGCACTGCACTTGGATCACGGTGATTCGTTTGAAACATGCAAGAGCTGTATCGATTACGGCTTCTCATCTGTCATGATTGACGGTTCTTCACTTCCTTACGAAGAGAATATCGCCCTGACAAAGAAGGTTGTTGAATACGCACATCAATTTGATGTTACCGTAGAAGGCGAGCTTGGCGTATTGGCTGGCGTTGAAGATGACGTGGTAGCCGAGAAGTCTCATTATACAAAACCAGAAGAAGTTATCGATTTCGTAAAGCGTACGGGCGTTGACTCGCTGGCTATCTCTATCGGTACATCGCACGGTGCTTACAAGTTTACACCGGAACAGTGTACACGCGACCCAAAGACAGGTCTGTTGGTACCACCTCCCTTGGCATTCGATATTTTGGACGAAATCATGGTGAAACTGCCTGGTTTCCCAATCGTTCTCCACGGATCATCTTCTGTTCCACAGGAGTATGTGAAGATTATCAACGAGAATGGTGGCAAGTTGCCTGATGCAGTTGGTATTCCAGAAGAACAATTACGCAAGGCTACCAAGAGCGCTGTTTGCAAGATTAACATCGACTCTGACTCTCGTTTGGCTTTCACCGCTGCCGTTCGCAAGGTGTTCAACGAGAAGCCAGGAGAGTTTGACCCACGCAAATACTGCGGTCCAGCTCGCGACTTGATGACAGAACTTTACACACACAAGATTGTGAATGTTTTAGGCTCAAATAACAAGTTGGCACAACTCGACTAAAGCCATTGGAGATGAAGGGATGACCATGCATTGAGAATACCGTCAAGCATGGTGTGGTCTTTTCATCAAGTAGTACGATAGTACTTACTTCCATTGAGTTAAATACATCGTACAGCATTAGATAAAGCGGGATCAACTTTGTTTGATACCCGCTTTCTTTTATAATCCACGTAAGCACACTACTATGAAAGAAATAATCTATTACGGCTGGTTCTGTAAATTACCACCATATATAATAATTAAATTTTAAGAAAGACGTTTTGTTATCTTCTGGCTTCTTTTTATAGAAAACAGGCTGCGCTTCAACAATTCAAACAAGTTTGATTGTATTCGGCTTGCACTGTTTTTGGTTCAAAATGCAAGTTCGTTCAATCGAGTAGCTCGCTTCACTCCTTCACTCTCTTACATTTTGACCTCAAAAATAAGCACGAAATCTAACAAAGCTAATTTATAGAACCAGCCTTATGATGATGTGAATGATGATTTGATACTGATCTATTATGGTACGCCTTATCTTTCTATCCGATTTTACAGAAGCCTATGCCCACCATCTATTGCAGGGGATTTTAACCTATGCCAAGCAAAAAGACCAAGAAGCATGGGTGGTTTGTCGTATGCCCCCCTCGTATAAAGAAACCTATGGCATAAAAGGTGTTGTTGAATGGGCTAAGAAATGGGAGGCAAATGCAATTATCGGACGATTCAACCATGATGACGATATCGATTTATTCCGTAGAAATGGAATCATTGCTATAGCCCAAGACTTTAAGCGAAGATTTAATAACATTCCAAATATCACCAGCAATTATCACGATACAGGAAGATTGGCTGCCCAGTTTTTTATAGAAAAAGGATACAAGCATTTTGCATTTTATGGTTACAAAGACACGGTATGGTCTGACGAACGATGCGAAGGATTCTACGAAGGCATAAAAGAAGCTGGATACAGCAAAAACTTTTATACGTATACCAATCAACAATTGGAAACGCTTTGGTATTACGACACCACCCCATTATTAAATTGGTTAAACCAACTCCCACAACAAACAGCAGTCTTTTGCTGTGATGACAACCGGGGAAATAAAATCACTGAAATTTGTAAAAGTAACAAAATCCAAATCCCAGAACATCTTGCCGTATTAGGAGTAGACAATGATACGACCCTTTGCGAACTGTCCGATCCTCCCCTCTCAAGCATCCATTTAGATATTAAAGCTGGTGGTTATGAAACTGCAGAGCTCATCATGAATCTCATGAAACAAAAGGATTTCCAGCCACAGGATGTAATTATCAAAGCTACCTCCATCATCAACAGAGCATCAACCAACAGCTTTGCAACCAATGACATCTACATCAATGAAGCGTTGGAATTTATACACAGCAACTTAGATAAAGCCCTGAATGTAACCGACTTGGTTAAAAAGCTGCCGATATCAAGGAGATTGCTCGAGATGAGATTTAAAAAGGTAACAGGAAGATCGGTATATAATTATATCATCTATAACAGAATAGAAGAGTTTGCGCGAAAAATTCATGAAACAGATAAATCCATCAATGAAATAGCCACTGAGATGGAGTTTTACAACTACAGTAACTTGGTACAACAATTTAAACAAATCAAAGGCTGTACACCTACTGAATTTCGCAAAAGAAACAAAGCATACGATTTGTAACAAGCTACATTTCATTGCATAGACACTCATGACGGTCTGTTATTTGCACAACTATTGAACAACGAACAATACAAAAGAGATAAAAACATAGTTTGTTCAGAGGTGTAAAATCGTTGCACCTTCAGTAAATGCATACACCACACTTTTGTCCTATTATTTTACTAAAAACCGGTCATTAAAAATCTTCAAAATAGAAAATTTTAATAGGCAAACGAACTACAAAAATGGGCTGATTTTATCAAAATTGATGCCTTTTCAAGTTGAAACATTGATTTAACGGTCTTATAAACATGTATTAGAGGTGTTATTCACATGCTTCAGCAGCATTAAAGCATGCAAATTGCAGGCTTATCTCAATGGGATAGTCGCCAAGAAAAGGTAAAAATGGGAACGAAAAGAGGTATTATAAGCATAACATCCTTAAAATCAACGAATTATGAACCTCGCTCATTTTTCGCGTATTTGCGACCAACTTTGCCGTTGGTTGTTTTCACGCGAGTTATGAGAGGCACTTTGTAAAGAAAATTCAGCATTTATTATCTGCCTATTCAGCGTGTCACCAATGACTCTTTTTCTGTCTTTTGGAGGCTTTTCTATGCAAAAATATCATCTTTCAATGAATGAACCACACCTTATTTGACGTATTTGCGCATTTTCAATATTAAAATACGCAAATACGTATCTACATTCAATAGAAAAGTACTAAATTCGCAACATTAAACCAAAGGTCTTAAAATCTAATAAGAAGTTTTCAATAATAAAAGAGAAATACAAGCAACTCATTTATTACGAATAGATTACAAAACTATGAAAAGAACAAGAACCACATCTATTTTTACCCATTTATGCTAAAAATATAAGCTACGCTAATTATCTTTGCATGGCAAAAAGAGAAATCTAAAACAATAATACTATTACTATTAATTTCAACTGCATGAAGAAGTTTATTTTTTCAGTAGGCAACAAAAACAAGCTGTTCAAAGTCACCGCTTTAACAGCCTTGACATTGTGTGTGCCTGCAATGGCATCTGCATATAATGCAAATGCAAACAAGGTAGAGATGAGTCAGCAGAAAGCTGACCACATTACAGGTACCGTAACCGATACTAATGGAGAACCAGTTATTGGTGCTACCATTAAAATTGTAGGTAGCGGCAACGGTACTGTCACAGACGTGAATGGTAAATTTACATTAAACGCCACTCAGAACACAATACTACACGTCTCATCTGTCGGCTTTTCCCCAAAAGAGGTGAAAGTTGTTGGTAGTTCACTGAATATCGTATTGAAAGAAGATACCAACATGTTGTCTGAGGTGGTCGCCATAGGCTACGGAAACCAACGCAAACAAGACCTTTCAACAGCTGTCGCATCTGTAAAGATAGATCAATCCATGAAGAGTCGTCCTTCAAATTTGGCATCCATGTTACAGGGAGCAATGCCTGGAGTAATGGTTCAGAACAATGGTGGAGACCCTCTCTCGGAAGCTTCTCTATCTATTCGAGGACGAGGGTCACGAGGCACTGACCATAGCTATAACAGTGGTGATGGCGTATTATACATTGTAGACGGAGTTCCTGGTGCACCTTACAACATTGAAGATATTGAAACCATCACAGTGTTAAAAGACGCAGCATCAGCAGCCATCTATGGCGCAAGTGTAGGTTCGGGCGGTGTTGTCGTTATCACAACAAAGCAAGCTAAAGAGGGAAAGATAAAGGTGAACTTTAACATATCGAAAAGCATAAAAAGTGCAATCAACCTACCAACCACACTTACAGCCGAACAATACAATAAAGTATGGGCTGATGCTGTTAAAATTTATGGTGGAAAACTTCCCTCTACTGCTAACCCTGCCATATATCCATATGGAAATGTAACACGAACAGATTGGGTAGATGCTATCTTTAGAAAAGGTTATCTTGAACACTATGCCATCTCTTTTTCTGGAGGAGCAGGCAATCTAAAAGGATTTGCATCCATTAGTTATGACAAAGATACAGGCATTCTGAATAATACGTTCGCCAATAAATTGGGAAGCAAGGGAAACATAGACTTTCAAATAAACAAATGGCTAAAACTTAGTGAGCAAGTTACATACCAGCTAACAAATGGACAAGGAAACATAGGAACAGGACACGAAGGAGTTTTGCCAAATGCTATTTTCTTTCCACGGTCTGCTACGCTCTATGACACCGATGAAGAAGGTAACATCCTCTACGATGAATATAAGCATCCTCTTTATCATGGAACCACACCAAGATGGGCTGCAGCAAAAGGTATCAGTGGCTACGGTGAATTTAGAAATCCTTTAGCCATGTTGCAAAGGTTAGACCAAAAACGTCCAACACATAAATTATTTTCCACCACATCACTGGAACTCAAACCTATCACTGCGTTAACATTAAAATCTCAGTTTACATCTGGACTTATAGACACTGAATTTGATGAATTCATACACAAAATACCCGAGCCAGGAAACCAATCGGAAGAGAATAGACACAACATCGAGCATAGCCGTCTGAGCAACTGGCTATGGGAGAATACAGCCACCTATGCAGAGGTATTCGGCAAACACCATTTAAGTGTCATGGCTGGCTTCACCATGAAATATGACAAATATAAATCCTATGGAATTTACACTACGGGATACGATCAAGAAGACCGTCACTCTTCGACACTCGGACAAGCAAGCGATTGGAGTAAATATAAACCTTCTGAAAACTTATGGGAAGAATCAATGATGTCTTTCTTTGGGAGAATAGGTTACTCGTGGAAAGACAGATATTTTGCGACTGCCAGCGTGAGAAGAGATGCCACGTCTAAACTATATAAAAACAATAACTCTGGTATATTCCCTGCTTTGTCAGGATCATGGAAAATTTCATCCGAACCTTTCTTCGCACCGATAAGAAACATTGTTAATCTCTTTAAGTTACGAGCAAGCTGGGGGCAGGTAGGTAATGTTGCATTAGTACCCAGATATTCATGGAATGTCCCATTAGGAACAACAGAATGGCCGATTATCTATGGCAAGAATTTAAACAATATCGTATACGGAACTTACGCTGAATCTATAGGAACCAAAGACTTAAAATGGGAAACTACTGAACAATGGGGTGTAGGACTGGACTTAGGCTTATTCAACAACGAGCTGAGCTTAACCATTGACTATTTCAACAAGCATACCAAAGACTTAATTGAGAAAGTGCCAGTCACCTCTGTAGCGGGTATTGCCGTGGAACCATACGGAAACGTAGGTAATGTTGTTAATAAGGGTTGGGAATTCGGTGTCAACTACCAAAAGAAAATACACGGTTTTGCATTTGGCCTCAATGCCAACCTTGCTACCGTCCATAACGAAGTGCTTGACTTAGGAGCAAGAGGCACATTGGAACACGATGTCGTGGTAAACAGCCAACGTCCACTTCGTTCTACAGTTGGTCATCCTTGGTATTCGTTTTATGTTTTGAAAACAAATGGTATTTTCCAGACGCAAGATGAAATAAACAATTACAAATGGATAGACCCCAAAACAGGCATAAGTAACATTATACAGCCTAACGCTAAACCTGGAGATTTGAAATATGTTGATTTCAATAACGATGGAAAGATTAATGCAGATGACAACCAATATATGGGGAGTTATATGCCAAAAATAACTTTTGGCTTTGGAGGTAATGCATCCTACAAAGGCGTAGATTTCAGTATCCAATTCCAAGGAGTAGGACTATCTACAATTTATAACGGATTCAAGCAAATGACACTCACGGGAAGACAGCAAGGAGGGAACATGTTGAGTTCTATATTAAATGCATGGGATTACGATAAGACTTCAGGCATTCCACGTTTGGCATTAATAAGTGACCCTAATGGTAACTTCACCAATCCATCGGACTTCTATTTGGAAAATGGAAGCTATCTAAGATTGAAGAACATAACTGTAGGCTATACTTGTCCAAAGTCTGTCACACAACTATTGGGTTTCACAAATACCACTATCAGATTCTATCTAAATTGCGAAAATCTCTTAACCATTACAGATTACACTGGTATAGATCCTGAAGTTGGAAACTTTGGCATTGACGCAGGTACATATCCTATTTCACGCTCATTTAATTTTGGCCTTAATTTTAATTTCTAACCTTACTAAAATCATCTATAAAATGAATATAAGAAACATCACATTTGCAATATTACTTACTGTACTTGCAAGTAGTTGCAATGACTTTTTAGAATTTGATCCTTATGGACTGCAGGGTTCTGTCAACTTTTGGAAAACAGAATCAGATATAGACAAAGCTCTTAATGCGTTCCACGAATTTACATACAAAGAAGGAGTCACTGGACGTGGATTTATGTGGTTTGAAAATTGCAGCGACAATATAGTGACAGGACGTCCCCAAGCAGAAGCCGCACAAATAAAAAACTTTCAAATGTCTGCATCTAATGGTCGCGATGCAAAAGACAACTGGCCCTATATGTATCAATTAATAGCAAAGGCAAACGATGTCTTACGTAATGTTCCCGAGATGAATATATCCAATACGAAAAAAGACAACGCTATTGGACAAGCCCTTTTCTACCGTGCTTTTGCATATTTGTGGTTGGCTCCCTTTTATGGAGACAATGGCCCTAATGGTGGAATTCCTATTGTTACAGAAAAAACGCCAACAGCAGAATTAGACCAACCTCGTCCCTCTTCTGTATTGGTAAACTACGACATGATAATTCAGGATATGGAGCAAGCAGCAAGCCTTCTACCCTATTTCTCTGAGCTACCAGAATCAGAATACGGTCGCCCACACAAAGCTGCGGCATGGGCCTTTGCTGCACGTGCGGCACTATATGCGGCACAATTCAATTCTAAGTATTATGATAAAGTAATCGCACTGTGTGACAAAGTCATTAACATGAGCGGAAAAGACAAACGAGGTTTATATCCTAACTATGCTCAGCTATTTCGACCAGAAAACAATTTTTGCCAAGAATACATATTCTCATTGTTGGGCAATGCCAAAGAAGGGCCTAAATTCCATGGAATGTCTTTCCAAAACGGAGGTTGGGGATATTTCAACACATGGGGGTACTTTCAGCCAACCTTAGAATTGTATAAAGCTTACGAAAAGAATGACCAACGAAGAGATGCTACAATATTATACCCTGGACAACACATTCAATTTATTGGTCATGACATACAGTTAGGCGTTAATCCACGTGAGATATCAAGCACCTCTGGTATGCTCTTCAAAAAATTTATGGCACCTTTTGAATCGGCTGACTGTATTGGAAAGACACTTAATCCAAGTGGCAACAACGCCAGCAACACTCTGGGCGTGACACTTATACGCTATGCAGATATTATTCTGATGAAAGCAGAGGCACTTATTTGGACTAAAGGAGAAGGAAATTCCGAGGCCATTGGGTTAATAAACCAAATACGTCAACGAGCAGGACTACCTCTTAACTCGCATGCAACAAAAGCCCAATTGAAAAATGAAAGAAGATGTGAACTCGCTTTTGAATTCCAGCCAAGTCGCCATCTTGACCTTGTAAGATGGGGAGATGCGAAAACAGCATACGCCAAGCCTTTACATGGCATCATCTCATCTACTGATGGAATGAAAATTACAAGTATTCAAGAATGCGAAATATGGCCTGCCAGAAACTTCGACCCCGTCAAGAACCAAGTCTTCCCTATTCCAGATTCGGAAGTAAAGAAAAGCAATGGAGGAAATTTAAAGCAAAATAAAGGTTATTAATACATACTGACATGAAAAAGATACTATTAGGAATATTATTACTGTGCGTCATTCCTATTTACGCGCAAGAGACAGTAAAGGTAATCACATTCAACGTCAGGTCATTTGAACCTGATTTTGACACAAAACCTTACGCTGATTTACTAAAAGGAGAACAAGCCGACTTTATCTGTTTAAACGAAGTGGAAAACCGTAGCTCTCGACAACAAAAGAATGGTAAATTCAGGGATGTTGTTCAAGAACTCGCATTAAATCTTCATATGTTTGGAACGTTTGGTTATTCTTATAATCTTTCTAACAAACAAGGTGAATATCCTGAAGCAAATTACAAGTATTGTATGAACGAATTGTATGGCAACGCCATTCTCAGCCGTTATCCCATCATGAACGTCATAAGTAAACAGTTACCTCGCCCTAAAGGTTCTGCCGACCAACGTAGCGTTATCGCTGCAGACGTATTGTTACCATCGGGCAAAACAATTCGCATTATTTCAACTCACCTTGACCATATTGGCGGGCAATTGGAACAAGCAAAAGTAATCACTTCTGACGAAATAACGAGTCCTAACCTCCCAACCATCCTAACTGGCGATATGAATCAGGGAGTTGGTTCTTCAGTCATCAATCAATATCTCACTCGTTACGAAAGAATGGATAACGACAATGGTACATATATGGGAATGTCCAAAATAGATTTTATCTTTGGATCGAAAGGACAATGGAACTTACAATCATGCAAAGTTCTTGAGAGATTTCTAAACCAAAAAGAATTATCAGACCACTGTCCTGTATTGTCTATTTTACAACTTAAATAATCATGTCTTATGAAAATTCAATATATCGCAATTACTTTTGGTTGTTTACTTTTATCCTCATGCCTAAAAGAAGAATGGGGAGTAATACCCAACAATCAGTCCATAGAAGAAAAGAAGGAATGGGACAAGAACAAAACTGTTGATTTTTATTTCATTTCTGAACTTAAAGATAAACCCATAGAAAATTATGGAGAAGTGTCAAACTATATAAACTCCAACGGCAAGAAGATATCCATCGCTGTCGTTGACCGTTCAGACGTCATAAACTACCCACAAGTCTATAATGCTCAGGTAGGTACGACAATACTCGCTGTAAATACTAACCGTTTTAGCAGCTTTGCTTTCCAAAAATATGCAGGAATGAACATAGAGGGGAGTACAATTCTTTTCAACCATAAGATTAATGAAGAAAAAAGCATCCATATTTCAAGTGAATGCAACCTAAAATATCTTCCCATTATGACAAGAACAAATGTTGAAAAACCTCTTGACATATTGGTACCATTTTCAACTATACGTTTCAATACTTCTAAACAGATCCGGACGGCTGCTCCTATTCTGAACAGTTTTGCCTCAAAAGAAAAGAATATTATAATAGGAACAGTAAAGAGCAATATTGTTGACGAGTTAAATGGATTGACAAAAGACATAAAGGGATACAATCTGTCAATTGCCTACAAAAATACGGATTATGATATTTTCATCCTTGCCCCTGCATCTTGGGTTTTAAGAGAAACCATACCTGAGAACATTGGGAAGTTGACTGCATACAAAATTTCTATAGAAGCAAGTGTAGAGTAAAAACCTTAGGACAACTTGACTACTACAAGTGTAGGTACGGTCAAGTTGTCCTTTCTTATTTGAAAAAAATGAAGATACAACTATCAATTATATTATATTTACTCCTTGGAAGCATCCATTATGGATTTGCACAAAATACCAACATGCAAACATACACCATGGAGCACCCATACAAGGTAGAAAAGCTCAAGGCTCCCAAAGGTAAGAAAGTAAAAAATGTAATCTTAATGATAGGCGACGGCATGTCGCTGATGGATGTCTATGCCGCTTGGGTGTGCAATCGAGGACGTTTATGGCTCGACAATGCACAATACATTGGACTGTCGGCTACTCATTGCACAGATAAGCTCATCACCGACTCGGGCGCAGGTGGCACAGCATTGGCAACAGGACACAAAACAAAATACCATGCCGTAGGTGTTGACCCAGAAGGGAAACCGCTTACAACAATCATAGATCTTGCAAAACGAAAGGGCAAAGATGCGGGGATTGCCGTAACATGCCGCTTATGGGATGCCACGCCTGCCGACTTCTGCTGCCATAACATCAACAGGGACAACGAACAGGAAATCGTAGCCGACTATCCAACCAGTGGCGTTGACTTTGCTTTTGGTGGTGGAGCCAAGTATTTCACAAACAGGAAAGACGGTCGTAACATCTTCGAAGAGCTGAAAAATCAAGGCTACTACATTGCCAGGACGTGGGAGGAATTAGAAAAATGGGAAAGCGGAAAGGTATTCTGCGTGCCTTACGAGGTGGATACTCCCCTGCCTGATGAGCGTGGCGACTTGCTTGCTCGCGCTACCATGAAAGGTATCAGCTTGATGAATCAAAACAAGAACGGATTTTTCATGATGGTTGAAGGGTCACAATTAGACGACTATGGACATTTTAATCAACTGGATATGCTCATGAAAGAACTACACGACTTTGACCGTACCATTGGTGATGTCATGAAATGGGCTGCCAAAGATGGTGAAACGCTAGTAGTCGTAACTGCTGACCATGAAACGGGAGGTCTTACTTTACACGGGGGTGACCTAGCAACTGGACGCATTGAAGCAAAATTTGCAAGCACTGGTCACACTGGCGTCATGGTTCCCGTATACGCTTTCGGTCCTGGTGCAGAAGAATTTACTGGATTCATGGACAATACAGAAATCTTCTGGAAGATAAAAAAACTGATGCGACTATAATTGTGGCTTGCACTATTCGTCTCAAAAGTCAGTCAACACTCGAAATTACACCTACCAGTCACACAAGATACAAGCAAAAAAACTGGTATATACTATAAAGAAGTCCTATCGCAAGATAACTTATTAAAGCTTACGTCATCAATTATGCTGAAAAAACTTAATCAATTTCTTCTCTTCCTCGGTATCATGTTACCACTGAACACGATGGCACAAAACCTAATATCGTCAGGTTCACCTCTGTACAAACTTCCTTACAAGAACACCTACGTCATGGAAACGTTAGTGGCAGAGAATACTTTCCGTACGGCTAAGGTAGAGAAAACCCAACCAGGAACCTTTGCACAAGCCAAGAAAGTGTTGCCATCTCCCTATTGGGAAGGACACAACAGGGAAATAGAAATGTACTGGAAGGCATGGGAGACAGGGATTAAAAACATCTGTCATCCGCTAGATGACTCTGGATTTGTAACCAGTTATATCGCTCCGGCCTACAATGGAAACATCTTTATGTGGGACAATGCCTTTATCACGATGTTCTGTCGATATGGTAAAAACTTCTTCCCTTTTCAGAAAAGCTTAGATAACTTTTATGCCAAGCAACATCCCGACGGCTTTATTTGTAGAGAGATACGAGCCGACGGTAGCGATTGTTTCGGTCGATACGACCCTACCAGCACGGGTCCAAATATTCTGCCATGGTCCGAATGGCTGTATTATATGCAGTTTGGCGATGACAATAGGCTCAACAAGGTCTTCCCTGTACTGGCGGCATACTACAAATGGTTAAAGCTAAACCGTACTTGGCGCAATGGTACTTATTGGTCGAGTGGCTGGGGAACAGGCATGGATAATATGCCACGAGTACAAGACGGATACAACACTATCTACAGTCATGGACACATGATATGGTTAGATGCCTGCTTGCAACAAATTATGGTGGCAAAGATTTTGTTGAAAATGGGCTTCTACTTGGAACGTTGGCAAGAGATAGAAACTTTCGAAGATGACATAAAGCACCTTTCACAATATATTAACGACAACATGTGGAGCGACAAAGATGGCTTTCTCTATGACCAATACGCAGACAACAGCCTTAGCACTACACAAGGTATCTATGCCTATTGGGCGCTACATACCGACGTGTTGTCCAAAGAACGGTTGGACAAACTGGTTGCTCACTTGACCGATACTACCAAGTTTAACCGTCCGCATCGCGTCCCTTCTCTCTCACATAGTCATCCTAAATACAAGGCTAATGGGCGTTATTGGGTTGGAGGCGTATGGCCAAGCACCAACTACATGATCATCTCTGGACTCACAGACAAAGGATACCGACAGCTGGCATGGGATATTACCATGAACCATTTTAACAACGTACTGGAGGTGTACAAGAAGACGGGTACTTTCTTTGAGTATTACGCACCCGAAAGTAACAATCCTGGCTTCATGGCCCGCAAGGACTTTGTGGGTTGGACCGGGCTTCCTCCTATTGCCGAACTCATCGAATACATCTTTGGCATTCGAGCTAATCATGAACAGAACACCATTACTTTGGATGTCAACCTATTAGAAGCTTATGGTATTGATAAGTATCCCTATGGTCAAGATGGACTTATTTCCTTCAAAGTACAAAAACGAAATTCCAAAGAGAAGAAGCCTAAAGTCACGATTCAAACGAACGTTCCCTTTAAAGTCATCTTACTTTGGAGCGACAAAAAAACAGAGCAACAGGTTGGGGTTGGTAAACATTCTCTCTAACACTTATATTGATAACCAAGCATGTATCAAACAACGACAACACGGATAGCCATCGACCTTGGTGGCACCAATCTTAGAGCTGCGAGAGTAAGAAATGGGCAAATCGAGGTCTCCCTGCAAGAGCCATGCCTTGCCAACGGAACCCAAAATGAAGTGTTAGAGCAAATCGAGCAAATGATAACACGGCTCAACCAATCATCAGTTGAACGCATAGGCATAGCAGTACCCTCCATTGTAGATTACAAGAAGGGCATTGTTTACAACGTACAAAACATACCTTCGTGGACAGAGGTACATCTAAAGGATATTCTTGAACAACGCTTTAACTTGGAAACAAGAGTGGACAATGACGTGAATTGCTTTGTTGCTGCAGAGAACATGCTGGGAGCGGGACAGCCTTTCAGAGATTTTATGGGCATCACTCTGGGAACAGGTGTCGGTGCTGGCATCGTTATCAACAATGAGGTGTACCGAGGAGTTCATACAGGTGCTGGCGAAATCGGCTGCATTCCTTATTTAGATGGTATCTACGAAGACTACACCAGCAGTCAGTTGTTCAACAAATGGCATACAACAGGGCAGCAAGAAGCATTGCAAGCCGCCCAAGGAGACCAAGCAGCACTCGAAAAATGGCAAGAATTGGGCTTCCATTTAGGAAAATTGTTGCAAGTTATTCTGTACGCATACAACCCTGAAGCCATCATCATAGGAGGCGGCATCTCTTTGTCGCACCCTCTTTTTGAGCAATCAATGTATGAGTCAATGCACGAAAAATTCTTGTTCCCGAAAGAAGCAGAAGCCGTTCAAATCATCTTTTCTAAGCTTAAAGACAGTAATATTTTAGGTGCTGCCCAATTATAAAATTTATTAATTTATCCATTCTTACAAATAATGAAAAAGTCACTTTTCTTGTCATTGCTACTGACATTTCTAACCACCTTTAATGCATGGAGTCAGCACTCGTTCCGTTTCCATGATGGAAAGTTTAGGATAGCTCAATTTACAGACGTTCACTGGGATGCGAAATCAGATAATTGCAAGCAAACTTCAGCCATCATTCAGAAGGTCATACAAACAGAAAAGCCCGACATTGCCATTCTTACGGGCGACATTGTAACCGAACAACCTGCCGACGAAGGTTGGAAATCAATCATTCAAATCTTTGAAAATTCTCATCTACCTTTTGTGGTTGTAATGGGTAACCATGATGCCGAGGTGATGAGTAAAAAAGAAATATACCAACAGCTTACAGCTTCTCCCTATTACGCAGGATGTATCGGGGCATCCAACATCACGGGGTATGGCAACTGTTCTATTCCTGTTTATTCTTCAAATAAGAGCAGCGACCAACCAGCAGCCTTGATTTATTGCATTGACTCCAACGATTACCAGCCAATCAAAGAGTATGGTGCATACGATTGGATACACTTTGACCAGATACAATGGTATCGGACAGAAGGAAAGAAATATACCCAAGCCAACAGTAACAAGCCACTCCCAGCACTTGCTTTCTTCCATATACCGCTGGTAGAGTTCAAGCATGTAGTGGCTCGCAACGATTACTTGGGGAACTATGGCGACGGTGAGGTCTGTTCATCCAATATCAATTCGGGCATGTTTGCTTCCTTCATTGACATGAAAGATGTAATGGGCGTGTTTTGCGGACACGACCACGACAACGATTTCATCGGCATGGAATACGATATTGCCTTAGGTTATGGTCGTGTGAGTGGTCTTGATGCGTATGGAAAAGTAGACCGTGGCGGTAGAATCATCGAGCTATACGAAGGTCAGCGCAAATTTGACACATGGGTACGGACGGCTAACAAGAAAGAGGACACTTTCTACTATCCGTCTGCACTCACATCGAAAGATGAACGAATCATGAACTATCTGCCTGCAAAACCTGTCAAGCCATCCAAGCAGGGGGTAGCATACACATATTTTGAAGGTAAGATTAAGCACACCAAAGACATTCACACTTTGAAAAAGGTAGAGAGTGGAACAATGAAAAACTTCTCTATCAACAACGCAAAGCAAAACGACCATTTTGCTTATATCTTCCGAGCATTCATCCAAATAAAAGAGCGTGGCGTATATCGCTTCTACACCTATTCAGACGATGGCAGCAAATTATTGATTAACAATCAATTGGTTGTAGACAATGATGGTGGACACAGTGCTCGAAGAGCAGAAGGAAAAGTGGCACTCGAGCCAGGCTTTCATGAAATTGAGGTTCGATACTTTGAAGACTATATGGGACAAACTTTAGAAGTAGGTTATTCGGCAAGAAACGTTACAGAACAAAGCATACCCTGCGAACTCTTATATTTGCCAAAATAACCCCTATTCAACATACAACCAACATCCGTAAAAATCATTTGTAGACACCCTTCTACAAGTGATTTTTGCATGGGTAACCAACATCTTATATGAATACGGCTCTTTCATTTAAGCAAGGTTGTGCGGTTTAAAAAAGACAAGCATGTTCTTTTATATGAACACGAATGGAACATAATGCTGGATGACAATCAACGATATCCCCCTTTTGTTAACAAACCTTTAGTTTGTTAAATCGATTCGTTTTCTTTGACAAAATAAAAATGGAAAATAGACATAATTGGGAGATTTTCTAGGCGTTCAAAGCCTTAAATTCATCATCTTCTACCCAATTCACATGGAACAAACCAGCTATTACCATGCTTTAACCGCCTAATTTACATGCTTTAACCACCCAATCTGTACCATATAGAAGGGCTTTTTGCACAAAAAAAAGGAGTTTTTGCGTCAAACAGTTTGCTTTTTGATTTTGCTTGACGGTTAAAAGTCACATAATACACTAAAAATCAAATAGATAACAAAACCATTGCATTATTAGCATATTTACAAAACAAGAACAAGTTGGTTGAAAAAACGCCCGGCATTTGTGTTAAAAAACGTTGTGACAGAAGAAATTTCACTGAAAAACATTCCGTTTGATCTAAAAAACAAAAAGCAACCTTGTCAATGAAAGACCCATGTTATGTGAAGATAAAAAACATCGGCGCGTTCAGTTTCTCGAGAAAACGACACTAAGAAGCTCCACTTTTTTCAAGACACACAACTTACAGGCAAAAGGCTAATTTGCTTGTTGTTCTGTTGTGGTAGAAAGGCTCTTTCTGCATACATACCAAGCAAACAGCAGTTCTACCATATAACCTATCCATGGAATGACGAACGGAATGACCATATTGACGGTATCCGCCACATAGCCCATCAGTAAAAATCCACAACCACCGATAGGAGTCATCATCAACAACGACGAGGCACTCTTGGTGAGATTACCCAATCCCGTCAACGCCAAAGCAAAAATGGTAGGGAACATGATGGCCTCGAAAAGATAGTTGCACACCAAGGCCACCATGGAGACAACGCCGAGGTTCAATAGCACAACGCTGATACACAACACACTACCCGTGGCACAATAGAGCAACATGCGCTCGGCTTTGATGCGCCGCATAATCCAACTACCTAAGAAACGTCCCACCATGAAGAAGGCCAGCGCACCCGTGAGCACCACAGAAGCCAGGTTATCGGTCATCCATCCCTGTCCCGTCACAAAGTTGATGAAATAACTGTTGATAGAGATTTCGGCCACTTCGTAGGCCAACAGGGCAAACAGTCCGAAGACAAACAACTTATGTCGCCACAACTTTGAATAATTGTTGCCCTGTGCCCGATCCTCAACCGTTTGCTGGTGCTGTATTTCAGGCAGGTCTACGCGTGTGAAGACCACGGCGATGGCCAAGACCAAAGCACCCAGAAAGGTGTAGGGAACCACCACGTTGCCGCCCGTCTGGGAGCCGTTGAACAGGAACTGCCCAACCACCAAGGTGGCGAAGAGGCTTCCCAAACCGTTGAAGCTCTGTGACAGATTGAGCCTGCTCGTTGACGTTTCGCTCGGTCCCAGCTCCGTGACATACGGATTGGCGGCCGTCTCCAGAAACACAAGGCCACACCCAATGACAAAAAGGGCGGCCAGATAAACATAAAACTCGCCTATCTGCGCCCCGGGAATGAATAGCAATGCGCCAATGCCAAACAACAACAGACCGAACACGACGCCCCGCCTATAGCCTTTGCGGTTGATGAAAATACCCGCAGGGATGGCCATGAGGAAGTAACCCAGATAAGTGGTTACCTGTATCCAGGCCGACTGTGTGATGGAGATGTCAAGCACATTCTGAAAATGTTTGTTGAGCACATCCAGGATAGCACGGGCAAATCCCCAGAGAAAAAACAGGGAGGTGATAAGGACAAAGGGTATGGTGTAACGCTTGTCAGTTAGTTTGTGGTCGTTTGGTTTCATGTCGTTTTCTACTTAACAGTATATATATAGGTATCTGCACCACGCCCATTCCGCTTGATGTGGTAGCAAGTAGACAAACACCTGTTGGCGACAAAGATAATGATTTTCAGACAAAATCACCTTGTTTTCGCACAAGAATCAGTGCCGTGAGTGTAACATGGAGGAAAAATGGAGCGTTATTTTGCCATACAAACCTACATGCAAGTTTATGTCGAGCAGACATAATAAATAGGTATGGGTATTGTAAAAGCGATTGGAAAAATGCCTGCTTCTGGGTATGCCATATTTTTTACCAGCAGAAAAAGTTGCCATACCTTTGCACCTCGGAATAAACATTAGTTATTTTTTTTTACATCAAGTTAGTGAAAATGTTAAGAAACATCCAACGTACACAAAAGAACGGACAGATGCGGTACACTCTCCTGAAAGGCTGCATGGCGCTGCTGTCACTATTAAGTTTGGTTGCGGCACCTGCAATTGCACACGACAATATGGAGAAGGTGGCTGACAAATCCGAGAATGGAAACCTGACACTCAGGATAACAGATGCGGTGACAGGCGAACCCATACCTGGTGCCATGGTGAAAGCCGATGACGCCAAGATATATGTGACCGATGCCTCGGGCAACTGCGTCATGACGGTAAAAGACCAAACCAAGAAAATCAAGATTACCGTAACATCGGTGGGGTATAAGAATTATACAGCCAACATATCCCCCCGTGCAGGTATCATCCCAATAAAGCTGAAGGAAGATGCGCAGATGCTGGGCGGTGTAACGGTGACATCGAAAAAAAGACACACCGACATCATGCAGCAAACCAAGACCATCGATCAAGACATGCTCGAAAAAGGTGGTGCCACTTCGTTGGCGAAACTATTGGAAACGGTGCCGGGAGTTAGCTCTATCAGCACGGGAAGCACCATCGCCAAACCTGTAATACAGGGTATGCACAGCAGTAGGATATTGCTGATGAACAACGGAGTGAAATTAGAAAGTCAGAGTTGGGGAGCCGATCACGCCCCTGAACTGGACTACACTGGGTCGAGTATGGTAGAAGTCGTGAAGGGTGCCGAATGTATCCGCTACGGCTTTGGCGCCATGGGAGGTGTGGTATTGCTCAACGATGCGCCCCTACCCTATGGACATAACAAGCCCGTGGTACAGGGAAGCGTCAACATGGGCTATGACACCAATGCACGAGGGTTCAGCGGCTCGGGGACTATAGAGTCAGGTTACAAGAACTTTGGGTTGCGTGTGCATGGCAACTATACCAAGGGTGGCGACTATCGCACGGCGGATTACATCCTGAACAACACGGGATATAACACCATCAGCATGTCGGCCATGGGCGGAGTGAAGACAGGCAAGGTAACCGCCACGCTGTTTTCCAGCCTGTACTATCAACGCAGTGGCATTTATTATGCCAGCAAAATATCCGATATGGACCAACTAATCAAGCGTTTTGAGTATGGAAGACCCGACGAACAAACATTCTTCCCCTTCTCTTACGAAATAAAACCGCCATTTCAACAGTCACAGCATTTCACCGTAAAGGGCGACATCAAGTGGGACATCAATAAAAACCATAAAATAGATGTCACAGGCTCCTATCAAGTAAACCTGCGCCAAGAGTTTGAAAACCGCAAGAAGACGCAGTGGAGCTGGATACCTATGCAGGACTTGATGCTGAGTACTTACAAACTTGATGCGCTGTGGAACGCCAAATGGAACAAATGGGATATGACTTCAGACGTGGGATTATCAAACTCATATCAAGAAAATTACAACTATCCTGGAACCAAACAGCCAGCCTTTGTACCTAACTTTGCAGCATTGTCCATGGGTGGCTTCTTCCTACATAAGGTGAAAATCCACAAATTGCAGTGCGCCTTGGGTATGCGCTACGACTTTCGCGTCATGTCGGTGAATGGTTATACCACAACAAGCAACTACACCTATTATGACGATTTTAAAATCTACAGCAATTTTACCAGCAGTCTTGCGACACATTATCAGTTCAACGACAACTGGGATGCAAGGTTCAATGTAGGATGGTCGTGGCGTCCACCCGATATCAATGAACTGTATGCCATTGGTTTGCAAGACGGTTCGTACTGGGTAGTGGGCAACAGACACCTGGAAAGTGAACGTGGGTGGAAATCTGTTTTGGGCGGACGTTACCGCAACACATGGCTTTCGGTAGAGCCCAGTGCTTTCTTTCAAAAAATCAACAGTTATATCTACGACCACATTGGCGAAGGTAAAGAGCGGTTTCACAATCACCCCAGTGGCAAATATCCAAAGTTTATGTACGATCAGGACGATGTGAACTTGTATGGAGGCGATATAGAAGCCACTGTGAACCCCATGAAAGGACTGGCAATTGTGGCGAAAGGTGAGTGGATTTTTGCACGCAACATCACGCGTAATGACTGGTTGCCGTTCATGCCTTCCGACCGATATGGACTATCGGGAACATACGAAAAGACTTTCGGTAGCGACAAAAAATATAATGCTTCCGTCAACCTGTCGGGCATTTATGTTACCAAACAAACACGTTTTGACCCCGATAAAGACCTGGTACCAGCATCACCAGATGCGTACTTCTTGCTTAACGGTTCGGCTGACCTAACCATACGTCTGCCCCAGAAACGACAGGTAAAACTGATGCTTGTAGGCGAAAACATCCTCAACGCATTATATAAGGAGTACACAGATAGATTTAGATATTATGCACACGAACGAGGTGTCAACCTCTCTGTAAGGACATTGATTAAATTTTAATGATAGACATGAAACGAATATTCAAACATATAAACATCCTGCTCATCGCATTGGCAACCATAAACGTTGGTTGTTCTGACGAGGCAGTAGACGATTTCTTCAAAAAAATTGTGAAAGCACCACCTTCGCACATTGAACGTGACGTGAAAGGACACGATCAAATCTACTCCGTACATGCCATCTTGCGAATGGGTTTCAAAGGAGGACAAATAGGTGTTGGCATCAATGGGGATGAAATGGTAGATGTATACAATGTTTATGAGACTATGGCAGACTCACTTTCTCTCCCCATTCGACAAGAGATAGATATGTCACGAAACGAAGATGGGGAAATCACCATCACCACACAGCGCGACCATTTTGATGTCATCGCATCAGATGAGATTTACTATGGATTGGAGTTGATTTACTACGACATGAATGGGAAGCCCATCAATCACCAGTTTTCAAGTCTGCCATGGAAGAAATCAGCTGACAATGAGGTCATCCCTGATCCAGAAAACTCTACCTTAATGGTGCATCAACACTTCTTTGGCATTGGCAGTTCATCACTGAAAAGAGACTCGGGAGTAACCGTAACGCACGACCAAAGGCAGCTGTTCGACCAAGGAAACACGACACTCCAGATGGCCTTCCCACGTACTTTGGAAGAAACACCGCACTATTACAACCGATATACCTTCAGACAAGAGAACGAAGAAGGCATCAGAGCGTCCAAGTTCAGCCTGAACAACATCTATGTTCCTATGGAGAAAGGTTTCAAACCCGACGAGCTTCAGGTGCCATTCAATAATGAATTGGCATGGGAGTCCATACGGCGGTCGGGCAAACCCGCATCTTTAGACAAGTTCAACTTCAAGGGTTCTGACTACTGGTTGTACAAATCGGTGGACTACATGCAGCTCAACAAGCTCACACACGAAATATTCACCTACGAATACCGTGATACAGACCCCGTAGACAAGTACTTGGGTTACTTCTATGATGAGCACTCAAACGATGATTTTATCGACAAAGACGGCATGGCACGCGATAGATATGGCAACACCGTAGGACTGTTAAGACAGAAGAGAACATTAACTCCAGAAGAATCTTACGACCACTTAGGTTTTAAAGGGATGCTGCAATTCAAGCAAGCCAACATGGCTTTCCAACTACAAGTGAAGATTTGTCATATCCTGAACAAGGTCGCCCGTGGCGACGGAAGGGAGTATCCTGCCAAATATGGCAACAAAGACAATGCACAAAATGGCTTTGTATGGAACTTTGATCAATTGCAAAATGGGTGGGACAGCTTTGATATCGACTATCCGCTGTCTATCCGCGTGATTGGCAACACCAAGGATGGAAAAGACAAGTGCGTGAATGATATCTTGAAGATTTATCCAAAAGCGGATAAGACACAATTGGAAAAGATGCTTTTCAACCCCAGTGACTACTTCAGTAGATATCGACATGATAGGGTATTTATGTAAAACAATGATAGTAAACAGAAGAAACAATCACATGAAAAAATATATATTCAACACATTATGGGCTGTCGCTGCGATGCTGATCTGTACCTCTTGTACGGATTTCATCTTTGGAAACGAACACATCGACTATGAGGACAACCCACTTGACAAACGCTTGATGCAGTTTAGTGGTGCCGACAAGATTGCCGACAGTCTGAAAAATGTCAAGGGAACACCATACACCAACAAAGACGAGGGTGGTGCATTCAATAATTGGTACAACTGCCTCATCATGTTCAAAGAAGGGCATAAGCACGGTGAGAACATGATTCACGGCAACGCTATCTACCCTCATGCTCCGTATTCACAAGAAGAATTCGCAGTAGTTCATAACAATGCGCAGTGGCCTACGGTGGAAGTATTGAGCAAGAAGAATGCGACGTTCTTTGAAAGGGAGGCAGGAAAGGAAGGTCCCAAAGACTATATACGTCTTATTGGTGGACATCTGAAGCGGTGAGGCATGGTACTCTACTTCTTCGACAAAGACGGAAGACTGATGAATGATGATATCTTGAACAATTCAGACCAATACCAAATCTTCTTTACCGTTAGCGATCTTGATGACAAAGGTAATCCTTACGAGGTGATGGACTGCCGAGGAACATGGAAACAGCCAAGAAAGAAAAGGGCTGACGAGACCGACGAAGACTATTGTAACGAGATAAACAAAGACTTGTCACTCGTAGACACAACTCCTGTTCCTGCCACTGACTTTGCCGAAAAGACAACCTGGGAAGACCGTGCCGCCGCCACACCCGACGTATTCTATTACGAATATAGAGACACATGGCAGCATGATTTGATGAGCGACGGTGCCCGCGACATGTTCAATCAAAAGTTATTACCCCCATTAGATCGCAACGATGCTGCCAATGGCTATGTTTGGGACCCCGACCAAGACAGGGTTGGACTGAAAGGACATATCACCTTTGGCGGGTGGAGCAACAACGAACTGGGCTGGAGAGATCGTCAAGGATGGCCTTATCTCATCAAGAGCAGGCGCGATACTTATATAGGAACACCTTGGCGCATGAACCGTGACTCCTATTTGTTGCCAAAATTCTACCTTTCGGTGCGCATTATGAAATGTGAGAAAGGCAAGAAGGCTCTCATCCCAGCAAAGGCTTATCAGTATGGGGTAGATGGGCTATACCGTCATCCCACTTATGAATTTTCAAGTAAATTTGTTTGTACCGACTATAATGCGCCTTTCCGTACCGAATGGTACAAAGAGAAAGGAGTTATTCAAGAGGCAACACAATGGACAGAAGTGGCACGATTCAACATCCCCATTAAAGTGTTTTGCAGTTCATACGACTCGGATCCTACCGCTGCCGACCCCTATGAACCATTCTACTATTATATGGGACGAGAAATGAACCTCTCACCTGTTGATGCCGTGGAGGCAGCAAGTGGCGTACAAACCAACTCCATAGGTGGAGGAAGAGGCTTCGCCAACTGGTATTTATAATCTAAAACCTACTTGCAAAGACATGATTACTCTTTTTCTTTAAAAAGAACATCTCACAAGGAGTGACACACAGAAAAAAAAATATTTCAAATATATACTAACAAAAATAAAACATTGATAAACATGAAAAGAATAAAACTTATCGGAAGTAATTTAGCATTATTTGCTGTGTTATTGGCAACAATAGGTTGCACACGAACAACAGGTACAGAGGGCTCGGACACCTCAGAAACAAAAATCGACCACCTCATTATCAAGGAAGTATTCTATATAGGACATGAATACACCAAACTACAGAATGGGAAAATAGCTAAATATGGTGGCTATAATTTCTATAACAAAGATCAATACATTGTCATTTACAATCCTACCGACGAAGTGAAATACCTTGACGGCATGGCTCTTGCCATTCACGGCATCATACCCGGAGAACCTAAACGCGAGTTTGCGCTTGGCGATGATTTTCGCGATAAGTACTTTGGCATACAGTCATTGGCCATGTTTCCCACAGACCAACAAGGCTCAGGGAAAATGTATCCTATCATGTCAGGCGAGAGTAAGGTGATTGCGGCATTTGCCATTGACCACGCTGAGACTTTCAAATCAGAAATCAAAGAGCAGGAAAAAATGGCGAAAGAGGAGGCAACAGAAGACTATCCTTATATTCCTTCGGTGTACAAAGGCATGGATGAATTCATAAATTTGAGCAAGGCAGACTTTGAGTGGACCAATGTCAACTACTTGAACAGCGAGGACCAAAAACTGAACAACCCGCAAGTAAAAGACATGCAACCCATCTTGGTTGTCGATGATGAGCCAGTATTGCAGTTTCCCACAATTCTTGCAGAAGACGTGTGCATAGCACTCATTGAGGTGCCATGGACTACCGAAGACTTCCGCGCAAACAGAAAGGAAGACAAGGCCAACAAAAAACCTGGCTATCAACACAGAATCTATACCAACAATGGTGCAGCTGGATTGGAGGTAACGGAAGTTCCGATGGTGAAAGTAATTGACTGTGTTACCATTTGTCCTACAAAGCCACAGATGATTCCGTGCGAGAAAATGGACAAAGGCTACCATGGCGTGACAACCACTCCATTGAAAGCAGTACCCAATCAACAATGGAACAAATATTCAGGATTGGCAATTGCCCGTAAGTGGGATGGCAAAAAATTTGTCGACGGCAATAATTCCACACAAGACTGTAACCATCCAATATTAGCCGTCTTTCACACTAACAAATAACCCTTATATGTCTGGCAGCATATAAGGGTTGTTTGCTATTTGAAGTTTGAAGGTAGCATTTTCGTGAGTTCCTCCTCCGTCATATCTGGCAGGGGCCTTG
>JAQYPT010000026.1 GCA_028726625.1 Prevotellaceae bacterium
TGCGAAAATAACGAATGGTTTGTTTGCCAGAATCATTGGCAAAATTAGTGCACTTACCATTCTGCAATACGTAAACTTCATTAACAACAGGCCCATTGGTAGAATTAAGTATGCACTAAATTAATTCCGCCAACGGGTAAAGACAAGATGGTGGACAGACAGATGAAGGTGGGCATGGAATACCTGCAACTGATGAAAGAACGCTATCCACATCTCAACGCTAACATTTCGCCATTCTTGGTTCACATCACTTGCTCTACATGGATAACCGTTTTCTGCGAGATTGTAGAACACGAAGATTACAGCGACGAGGATATCAATGTTGCCATGGAGCAGTACATGGACTTTAGCATGGCAGGTTGGAAAGCATTACTGAAACCATAAAGACTAATTTCTAAAAGACGATAATATATGATGAAAACTCTCAAACGTTTAGGAGCTTACATGGGAGGGCGCAAATACTTGCTGCCATGCTCCGTAGCACTGTCGGCAGTCAACGGACTGCTGTCGCTTGTCCCATTCATACTTTTGTGGCTCGTGGTGCGCACACTACTTATCGCCAAGGGCAACCTCTCAAACACCCCTCTTATAGACTATGCCCTATGGGCTTTTGTCATATCGGTGGCAAACGTGTTGCTCTACTTTTTGGCACTGATGCTTTCTCACCTCGCAGCATTCCGTATCGAAACCAACATGAGGCGCAAGGCGATGCAACGACTGATGCGTGCACCATTGGGCTATCTCGATGAACAAAACACGGGGCGTATGCGCAAAATCATTGATGAGGATTCGGGGCAGACACATACTTTTGTGGCGCACCTGCTACCCGATGTGGCAAGTTGCATCGTTGCTCCGATAGGTGTTATCGTCCTGTTATTCGCTGTGGATTGGCAGTTGGGTACGGCTGCAATGATACCTCTCATTGGTGCGATAGGCATTATGGGATATATGATGAACCCGAAGAACAACCAATTTCAAAGGCTCTACCTTGATGCGCAGGAGAAGATGGGGGCAGAGGCAGTGGAATATGTCAGAGGTATTCCCGTGGTCAAGGTGTTCCAGCAGACGGTCTTCTCATTCAAACGCTTCTACGATAGCATTATCAGCTACCGCGACCTTGTCATCAAGTGTACGCTTGTGTGGCGCACGCCAATGTCATTTTATATACTGGCTATCAATGCCTTTGCCTTCATCCTCGTTCCTACTGCTATTATCCTGATAGGACACGGTGGAGATACAAGCACAATTATCGCCAACGTGATACTTTATGTGGTGATTGCACCGCTCATCGCTGCCAACGTGATGAAAGCCATGTATCTCAGTCAGGACCTTTTTTTGGCAAACGAGGCTGTGGAACGATTAGAGCAGCTCACTGATATTGCACCGCTCTCGCAGCATGACGAGCCAAAACGTGCAGAAGCGTACGACATTCGTTTCAACAACGTTTCGTTTCGATATGAGGGAGCGGAGAAAGATGCAGTGAGCCATATCAACCTGACCATTCCCGAAGGAAAGACGGTTGCGCTGGTAGGAGCATCGGGCAGCGGAAAGACCACGATAGCAAGATTGATACCACGTTTTTGGGACGTGCGTCATGGCAGTGTTACCATAGGAGGCATAGACGTGAGGGATATGCACAAGGACGAACTGATGCGTGGCGTGTCGTTCGTCTTCCAAAACACCCGTCTGTTCAAAACTTCGCTCATCGAAAACCTACGTTACGGCAATCCTGATGCAACAACCGAGCAGATCAACCGTGCCATCGACCTCTCACAAAGTCGCAAGATTATCGACCGGCTGCCACAGGGATTGGATACCGTTATCGGTGCCGAAGGTACATATCTTTCGGGAGGTGAGCAGCAGCGTATTGTTCTTGCCCGTGCCATTCTGAAAGATGCTCCTATCGTCGTGCTCGATGAGGCGACCGCCTTTGCCGACCCCGAAAACGAACAACTTATCCGTAAGGCACTGGCACATCTCACCCAAGGAAAGACCGTGCTGATGATAGCTCATAGACTTACCACTGTGCAGGATGCCGACAGCATCGTAGTTGTGGACAACGGCAAGATAGTCGAACAGGGAACGCACGAGGAACTATTGAGTGAGGAAAAGTATTACCACCGTATGTGGAATGAATATCAACAATCCGTTTCGTGGAAACTATCATCTATTAAAAGTCATAAAGTCATAAAGTCATGATTAAATATTTTCAAAACCGTTTCGCTCTTACGGAAAAAGGGGCAAAAGACTTGCGGCAAGGCATCGTCTTCTCGACACTGCTCAACCTTGTGCTGATGCTGCCACCTACTTATTTGTTTTTCTTCCTGATGGAGTATCTCGATAATATGCCAATGAATGCTCCTCATACGTTGTGGTTTTATCTCCTCGTGGCAGCAGGACTAATGGTCGTGATGCTCGTCGTGACTCGTCGGCAATACGACAGTACCTATACCACCGTATATAATGAGAGTGCGCAACGCCGTATCTCCTTAGCCGAGAAACTGCGCCGTTTGCCTCTCGCCTTCTTTGGTGAGCGCAATCTCTCCGACCTCACTGCCACTATTATGGAAGACTGCACACTATTGGAAACAACGTTCTCGCACGCCATTCCCCAACTGTTTGCTTCCGTGGCGAGCATGGTCATTATCGCAGCGGGAATGTTCTGTTACGACTGGCGATTAGCCATCGCTCTGTTTTGGGTAGTGCCTTTTGCCTTGGTGGTGCTATTAGTTTCACGAAATCGAATGGACAAGGCTTTTACACGTATCTACCACATCAAACGAGGAGTGAGCGAACAGATACAGGAAGGACTGGAATGTGTGCAGGAAATCAAGTCGTACAATGGCGAGGACGAATACAATCAGCGGTTCGACCAGCGATTAAAAACATTAGAAAAAGGACTTGTTGCCGTTGAACTCTTGGCAGGTGTTTTTGTCAACATCTCCGCTGTACTGCTTAAATTAGGCATGCCTACCGTCATCGTTGTAGGCGCATGGATGCTTCAGCGTGGCGACGTATCGGTGTTCGCCTATTTGGCGTTCCTCCTTGTTTCGGCAATGGTTTATAATCCTATCCTTGAAGTATGCAACAACCTTGCTATTCTTACTTTTCTCGATGTACGCATCAAGCGAATGAAGGAGATGGAGGCAATGCCCATACAGACGGGCAACACAGAGGTGGAAGTTTCAAATTATGACATTGAGTTCCACAACGTCAGCTTCTCCTACGAAACAGAAAAGCAGGTGCTCAACAATGTTTCATTCACTGCCCGACAGGGCGAGATAACCGCACTCGTTGGTCCCTCAGGTGGTGGCAAGAGTACCTCTGCCAAGCTCGCTGCACGTTTTTGGGACATCAATAGCGGGAAGATAACGCTGGGCGGACACGACATCTCTGGCATAGAACCAGAGACGTTGCTCAAAAATTACGCCGTAGTATTTCAAGACGTGATGCTCTTCAATGCCTCTGTTGCCGACAACATACGCATAGGAAAACGCGACGCCACCGATGAGGAAGTAAGGCATGTGGCACGGTTGGCACAGTGCGATGACTTCATCAATCGTATGCCAAAAGGCTACGATACAGTGATAGGTGAAAATGGGGAAAACCTCTCGGGTGGGGAGCGGCAGCGTATCTCCATAGCCCGTGCGCTCTTAAAAGATGCTCCTGTCATCCTCTTGGACGAAGCAACCGCCAGCCTTGATGCCGAGAACGAGACAAAGATTCAGGCTGGTATCTCCGAACTGGTGCGCAACAAGACCGTCATCATCATTGCGCACCGCATGCGCACCGTATTAGGTGCCGACCACATCGTAGTACTCTCGGGCGGAACAGTCGTGGAACAGGGCGCACCCGATGAACTAATGGCACACAATGGGACTTTTGCACAAATGGTAAGACTGCAACAAGATACTCCTTCGGCAAATATCTCATCAAAGATAAAAACAGAAACCAAATAAAAGGAAGCAATCATGAAAATCGAAAAAATCAACAACCTTTTCAGGCAGCTGGCGAACTGGATTTTGCGCCATCGGCTTGTGGTGGGTGCGCTGTTTGCGGTGGTCATCGCCTTTTCGCTCGTTGGAGCCAAGCGCATCGTGGTAAGAACTTCGTTCGATGACTATTTTTTGAGCGACGACCCTATACTGCTCAAGACCAACGAGTTCAAGTCTATTTTTGGTAACGACTACTATGTGGCAGTACTTGTAAAGAACAAGGACATCTTCTCCAACCGCAGTCTCACGCTCATTCGTGAGCTGAGCAACGAACTGAAAGATAGTTTGTCGTATGCCGACAAGGTAACATCGCTCACCGACCTTGAGTTTGCCTCTGGTACGGAAGAAGGTATGACCATAGAGCAGATTGTACCCGAGCAAATTCCATCGGACGCCGCAGGACTGAAAGAAATCAAGCGCAAGGCTTACAGCAAACCCTATCTGGCAAAGAAAATGGTATCGACCGATGGAACGATGACATGGATCATGGTAAAGCTGCGTCCCTTCCCTGCCGACAGTGTGTGGAAGAAGACAAGCGACATGGCACCCGACATGATTACTGGCAGGGAAGCAGGACACATCATAGGCAAGGAGAAATATGCAGAACTGTCGCCCGCTGCTGCGGGAATGCCTTATCTGAGCTATGAGAAGGTGGTCTATCTCAAGGGTGAAATGGGACGACTGTTCCTCTTCGCATTTATCATCTCTATTGTAGTAATGCTCATTGTAACTCGTTCGCTACGTGGAGTAATAGCGCCATTGCTCACCTCTGTCTTAGGACTGCTCATCAGCTTTGGCATCATCGGCTGGACAGGCATCTACATCGACATGACAACCATGATGATAGCCGTCATTCTCACCTTTGCCTGCTCCATTGCCTACAACATCCACCTGTACAACTTCTTCAAGACGCGCTTCGTAGAGACAGGTAGGCGCAGGCAATCCATCATCGACGCGATGGGCGAGACTGGTTGGGGCGTATCGCTCTCGGCACTCACCACCGTGGCTGCCATGATGACATTCCTTTCCATGAACATCGTACCCATGCAAGCAATTGGTCTCAATACATCAATCAGTCTGCTCGCCGTATTGCTAACCTGCCTTTTCATGACTCCCTTTCTGTTGTCGTTTGGCAAAGATAGAAAACCAGCCGTCAACATGTCGAAGAGCTTTGAGGGCTATATTGGCAATCGGTTTGAGCAATTCGGGAACTTTGTGATACGCCATCATCGGGGCATTGTCACGTTGTCGGTGGTGCTGACGATTTTCTGTGGCATCGGACTCTTCTTCATCGAGCCAGCATTCGACATTGAGAAGACGATGGGGAGAAAAGTGCCTTACGTCAACAAATTCCTCAACCTTTGTGAAACGGAACTCGGCTCCATGTATGCCTACGATTTGATGATTACGCTGCCACACGACAACGATGCCAAGAAACCAGAAAATCTACAGAAGCTCGACCAATTGTCAAAAATTGCTGACGGCTACAAACTGACGAAACGCCACAACTCCATCACAGACATCGTGAAAGACATGAATTGCACGCTCAACGGAAACAAGCAGCAATTTTACACCATTCCCGACAATGCCGATATGGTGGCACAGTTGCTGTTGCTGTACGAAAACGCTGGAGGAACGGAGTCGGAATACTGGATGGACTACAACTACAAACGGCTAAGGCTACAAATAGAACTGAAAGACTACAACTCCAACGAAGCGGAAAAGGAAATGAACGACCTTCAGGCGGAGGCACACCGTCTTTTCCCCGATGCACACGTTTCGGTGGTGGGGAATATTCCGCAATTCACCGTCATGCAGCAGTATGTGGAGCGAGGACAGATGTGGTCGATGATACTGTCGGTATTGGTTATCGGCATCATCCTCGTACTGATTTTTGGAAACTGGAAAGTGGGACTCGTAGGGATGATACCCAACATTGCCCCTGCCATTATCGTAGGTGGAATGATGGGCTGGCTCGGCTACCCACTCGACATGATGACCGCCTCGCTCATCCCGATGGTCTTGGGTATCGCAGTCGATGACACCATTCATTTCATCAACCACAGTCATGTGGCATACGACAAATATGGCAACTACAAAATAGCCATCAACCGCACCTTCCGCACCGAAGGACTTGCCATCGTGATGTCCACGGTCGTCATCTCGGCAACATTCATGGGCTTCGTCTTCTCCGATGTCACACAGATGAGCAACTGGGGCATACTGGCAGTAGCTGGCATGATATCGGCTTTATTGGCTGACCTCTTCCTCACCCCTATCCTCATAGACTATCTCCACATCTTCAAGCAAGAAAAAGTAGACATCAACAACACTCAAAATAACAATTAAACCGTAAAAATATGAAAACAAGAAATTTTACATTACTGCTCATCGCCCTGTTGGCAATTGGCAGCGCACAGGCAGCAGGACTGTCTGGTAGGGATATTATGCAAAAAGTAAAAAACCGACCTGATGGCGACACACGCTACGCTACCGTAGAGATGACGCTCATTCAGCGAAGTGGACACAAACGCATCAGAAAACTCGAGTCATGGGCAATGGACGTGGGCAAGGACACAAAGAAAATTATGTTCTTCACTTATCCCGGAGATGTGAAGGGAACAGGATTTCTCACTTGGGACTACGACAATCCACGCAAGGTGGACGACAAGTGGCTCTATCTGCCTGCCATGAAAAAGACGAGACGCATCAGCGGCAAGTCGTCGAAGACCGACTACTTCATGGGTAGCGACTTTACCTACAACGACATGAGTATGCGCAATGTGGACGAGGAAAAACACCAGCTCCTGCGAGAAGAAAACTTAGACGGACACCGATGCTGGGTGGTACAGTCGATTCCCAATGACAAGGACGAAATCTATACACGTCGAGTAACGTGGATAAGACAGGACTGTTTGATGGCTGTCAAGGCAGAGTACTACGACAAACTGAACAAGCTACACCGCCGACTCTCTATCTCCAACATCGATAAAGTACAGGGCTTCTGGACGATGCACCTCATGCAAATAGAAAATGTGCAAACGGGTCACAAGACCATCATTCGCATGGACAACCAGCGATTCAACATCAAGGTTGCGCCCAACCTCTTCACCGTTTCCAAATTGGAGAAAGGACTCTGACATGAACCTGATACAACTATCCACTCTCTTGCTTGTGCCGATGTTCTCGGCACAGGCATCAGCCCAAGTAGAAACACCAACAGTAACTATTGACAGTCTTGAAACAGTACCCGAAGAGACACTTCAGGAGACGTATGACAAAGACAGCGATGACGTATTGCAAATTCGGGTGAAGGGATTTCTTGATACCTATCACGCACTCCGAACAACAGGGAATGCAGACTGGATGGCGTCGAGAACTCGGGCAAGGGGCGAAGTGAGACTCGAAAAAGGAGCGACTGCTCTCTTTGTCTCGCTGAACGCTATTTACAACGGAATACTGAAAGACCGCACAGGCATAGAACTGCGTGAGGCGTATCTGTCATATACCAAAGGCAATCTTGACCTGCGTGTGGGACGGCAAATCGTGATATGGGGAGTGGCAGACGCACTGCGCCTTACCGACTGCGTGTCGCCCATCGACTACACCGAATTTCTCGCCCAAGACTATGACGACATACGCATGCCTGTGAATGGCTTACGTGCCAAATACACCTTGGGAGCCATTACAGCAGAAGCGGTGTGCAACCCTGTGACTAACTTCGCTGTGATACCTACCGACCTGCGCAATCCGTGGGCAATGCGTTTGCCGAACACCTCCCTCCCCTATTCCATAGACTTAGAAAGCGGAAAACCAGAAAAGCGGCTGAAGAACATGGAATATGGTGGACGCATCACCGTTAACCTCAGCGGTGTGGATTTCTCTGTGAGTGCCTTGCGGACGTGGAACAAACTGCCAGCCCTTCGCATGGGAATGACAACCGACGGAAAGTCACTACACATCGATGGACGCTATCACCGCATGACAATGTTAGGAGCCGACTGTTCGTTGCCCATCGGACAATTCGTCATTCGAGCAGAGGTAGCCAAATACATCGACGAGGCGCAAAATGCTGCAATGGGATGCGAAGTGGAATGCCGCAATGCGCTCAATGCCCTCATCGGCATTGATTGGTACCCTGGCAACGACTGGAATGCAAGTCTGCAATATTGCCACAAATACACATCGGGCAATCTTGAAAGGCTGCCTATCTATCGCCATGCAGGGATAGCCACGGCACGGCTCGCCAAAGAACTACTGCAAAACACAGTGAAAATTTCATCGTTTGCCTATATAGACGTGGCAGATGGCGGCATCTTCAATCGCTTGTCCACCACCTATTCACTCAACGACCAAGTCGAACTCACCGCTGGCTACGACTATTTCCATGCCGACAAAGGAATGTTCAAGATGTATGGCAAAAACAGTGAGGCGTGGGTTAAACTGAAGTACAGCTTTTAACGACAACCACTACTCTGAGAGTAGGTTCTCGCATGGCCATGTCACGTGGAAGCGACAAACCAGCTGCCGAAGGTCATTAGAACTGTTCGAGGATGGCAATACGCTTCTTCGTGTCGGGATGCGTGGAGAAGAGCGAGTTCATAAAACCCATCAGGCCCGATGACATCGCATCTGGCTGCACGATGAAGAGCTGGGCCACGTCTTGCTGTTTGACATCATCCAGTCCTGGGTCTTGCGACAACTTGCGCAAGGCGTTGGCCAGTGCCATGGGGTTGCCACACAGTTCTGCCCCACCGGCATCTGCCATGTATTCGCGTTTGCGAGAAATAGCGAAGCGGGTGACGAGCGTGAAAAAGTAGGCGATGACGCAACAAATCAATCCCACAAAGAGGATGACCAGGAACGACAGTCCGTTGCCCTTCTCGCCATTGGTTCTGCGCGAGCCGCCCCCCATCCACATCGTGTAATACAACATGCGCACCACCATGTACATGACCGTGGCGACGATGCCCACGAAGATAATGCTAACCACGAGCAGGCGCGTGTCCTTGTTACGAATGTGGGTAAGCTCGTGAGCCACCACGCCGGTGAGTTCCTCGTCGCTGAGGCGGTTGATGATGCCCGTGGTAAGCGTCACGGTGTAGGTTTTGGTGTTGATGCCGCTGGCGAAGGCGTTCAACTGCGAATCGTCTACCACGTTAATCTTGGGCATGTCCATGCCGCAAGTCATACAAAGGTTCTCCACGATGTTGTAGATGCGCGGATTCTCGCGCCGCGTGAGCGGACGGGCACCGGTGGCATGCTGAATCATCGACACGTTGGAGAAATAAGCGATGACAAACCAAATGCCCACCACGATAAGTACCCAAGGAATGGCCTGGACGAAATAAGCGTTCACCTCCTCGACGTTGAGGGTGTGCACCATTTCGCCGTTCGCGTCGTAATAGCCTCCGCCTAAGTAGTTGAGCAGCGCCAGAAAAACCCAAATCATCGCCAGGATGATAACAGGAAACGCCAGCAGCAACAACGCACTCATGATGTTGTTGCGGCGTATCTGCGTTTGGATGCCTACGTATTTCATGCTTTAAAACTTCACCTCCGGCGCCTTTTCAACCTCAGCGCGCTGTTCGGGAGCTATCTCGTACATGGGTTCGCGCTTAAAGCCAAACATGTTGGCAAAAAGGTTGGAAGGGAATGTCTGCACGGCGTTGTTCAGCTCGCGCGTTGCCGTGTTGAAGTAACGGCGCACGGCAGAGAGTTTGTTCTCGATGTCGGCAATCTCGTTCTGCAGCTGCATGAAGTTTTGGTTGGCCTTGAGTTCGGGATAAGCCTCCAAAGACACGCGCAGACCCGCCAAGGCCTGTGTCAGTGCGTTGTCAGCCTTCATCTTCTCGTTGATAGTCGTAGCACCCATGCCCATGGCGCGGGCCTCGGTGATGCGCTGCAGCACCTGCTTCTCGTGGTCGGCGTAACCTTTCACGGCCCCAATCAACTGGGGTATCAAGTCGGCACGCTGCTTTAGTTGTACGTCGATATTGGCGAACGCATTCTCACGATTGTTGCGCAATCTCACCAAGTTGTTATAGATGCCGATGCATCCCAGCACAAGTAGTACGATGACTACCAAAATCACAATTCCTGTTACCATAGTTCCATTTGTTTGATTGTTTGTTGGATGTACAAATATAATTAAAAGTTGCGGAAGTTCCACTGATTTAAGATTTATTAGGAAACAAAGCAGAAAGAGGTAACTATTCAGCAATAGTCATAGGTCATACGCCTTAGTATTAGGTTTATGTTCGTCAGGCCACGAGTTCGCTATTGCTTCTTCTCTCCCAAGGGGCACCCCTTGAAACTTGCAAGTCGCTATGGGGGTCGTTGACAACTACGCCCCGAGTGGACTTTCACCACAGATGTATGACATGCCCGACATACCTAAAAAGGAGTTGACCTTATTTGCGGTCAACTCCTTTTTATTTTATGAGTAAGTCATACTATCTTTGAAGATCACTGTCATTGATCCCACCAAATACGACCTTCTGTCTTATCGACATCTGCACCATATTTCGCATCACTCTTCAATGCACTGACAGCTTGATTATAGTTGTCAATATTCAAATCGTTTGGAACTGGAAGAGAGTTTCTGCGTGGAATCACCAATGCAGTACCTGCAGACTTAATCGACTCAAGGAATGCCTCACCATCTTCGGGTACTGGCTGATCCTTAAACTTGGGGTAGCCTGTTCGTTTCCAAGTTGCCCACATCTCCTCTGGTTGCACAAATAGGTTTACCCATTGCTGAGAAATAATCTTCTCTAACGTGACATTCTGGAACTCCGGTCGGTCAAGATAAGCTGCAATCTTCTCATCCGTGATGGGGTTATAATTGGCTGCCTTATCGTTTACTTG
This sequence comes from Prevotellaceae bacterium, assembly GCA_028726625.1. Classification (GTDB taxonomy): domain Bacteria; phylum Bacteroidota; class Bacteroidia; order Bacteroidales; family Bacteroidaceae; genus Prevotella. The sequence continues at coordinate 10,866 of JAQYPT010000026.1, forward strand.
GGCTGTCACCCACATATTGGTAGCCCACGTTCTGAATTGTTCCATAGAAGCCTTCACACCTTCTCTGTACCAAGCCTTGGCATCCTTACCCGCAACTGCGCCACCTTTCTTCAAGGCTATCTCTGCCAACATGAGGCAAGTTTCCGAATAAGTAATAATCGGTGTAAAGGTAGACATTTTGTCCTGATTAATCATAAACTCTGTGTCTTCGATGGCGCGAGCTGGCATGTTGTTGTTGCCTCGAATACCACCGTTCTTGACGAAGAAACGACTTTCCACCTGTGAGTTCATTCTTATTTCCAAATTGGCTTCTGTACCATCCTCTTTGTGATAGGGCAAGGTCATGTATGCATTCCGCGAATACTCGCTGGTGGCACTGTCTGGATTAGCCGATGCGCCTACATATCTGTCAATAAAGCCTTTGTAGGATTTCTCGTAATTGGGATATTCCTTCTTGAAAGTGTCAAACCAATCATCATTTTCCTTATTGTTGTTACCAGTGCCAAACCCGTTGCGCCGAACCAAAATAGGCAATCTCGGGTCATCATACGTTTCAAGGAATGCGACGAATGCGCGCGATGCCACATATCGGCTGGTGATATCTTGAATATCATCAGTGTTATTGTTGTAATCATTGGGATGATGATAAATGCACGACTCATCGTAAGAACCGATAACATTGTCGGGCGATGTCAACACCTCGTCAATCACGCTATTATAGAATGCCTTGTCTGCTTTCTCCAATCGCTGTGCCATTTTCACTCGTAACGTGTTACCAAACTTAATCCATTTGGCAATGTCGCCTCCATAGAAGAAATCAGCATCCTTCAACTTCATCTGCTTATCGTCCGAGGCTTTGAGCGTAGCTACACACTCTTTTACCATGGCATCCAACTTCTTGTACATCGGCGTGCCGTCAATTGCTTTTTGGTACAAATCGTACTTGGGAGTGGTGAGACGTTCAGTCTGCGCCTTCAAGCCCTCTGTGAGTGGGGCTGCACCATAAGTGTCAAGAATCAACCATTGTTCGTACGAGAGCAACATCTTAGCTATGGCGCCTATATCAGCAAAGCGTTCGGGTTCGTTTTGAACTGGAATGACTTGCGTAATGAGATAATCCAAGCGCAAACCAAAACCGCCGAAGTTATCACCATTCGCCGAATAATAATATGCGTATGTCGGGGAGTTTGGTTCTGTACGACCAGGCTTGTCAAGCGAGATGTACGTTCCTGCCGACGGTCCCCCTGCAGGAACGATATACTGCATGTAGGTCATCGTGCCACTATATTTTCCCAAAAGGTGTGATCGACTACAGTTGTTAAAGTTGAGCGTGGCACCCGCAAAAGCGTTGACTGGCGTTGCTGTAGGCAGCTTCTCCTTGTCTGTATTCAAGTCTTGGAAGTCGTCTAAGCAACTGGTCATTCCAAAGGTAGCCAATAGACTGGCCACTATCAATATATATTTTTTCATAGGATTCGGAATTATTAAAATCTTACAGTTAAGTTAAACGCATAGGTACGATAGAATGGCACCGCTCCGATGTCCATGGGCTGCAACGGGTTGTTGCTGGAAATAGACATCGGGTTCAGCCCATCGGTGAGCTTGTTGATGAGGTAGCATACGTTGCGAGCCGTGAATCCGAGCCTTAAATAATTAGCTCCAAACTTCGCACATATCTTCTCTGGCAGGCGATAGCCTAAGGTTATCTCGCGCAGACAGAACCAGGTGTTGTCCTGTATGGCCTCTGGAAACGCAGGCATGCCCCATCCATAGTTCCAGGCATACCACGATCCTGTCATCACTGGCACGATGTTCTTTTGTGCGATGGCGTCGGCATAAGTCATGCCACCAACATCTACCAAAGCTCCAGCCGTACCGTCTGCATTCTGCACAGGAGCCTTTGCGCCTTCCTCGAATACGGCATCAAGCATCAAGCCATCGTACACAGTCTCACCCTTGTAGTTGATGCGGGCTATTCCACCATGTTCTTTATCACGTCCTACAAGTGTTGATTTCAAGTTTCCTGTTGGTACGGTATACTTCCAAAGATTGGAGTAATAGTTACCTCCAAAGCGACCGTCGCCTTGAATATACAAGTCAAGCTGCTTCCAAGATAACGACGTGTTGAGACTGAGTGTGAAGTCGGGTTCTACCTTTCCAAGGATGTGCCGTTCTTTCTTTCCTTGATCATACAGCGTCACTGGCGCATACATTGCAACGCTGTGTGGATTTCCGTATTGCTGGTCATAGCGTATCAACATCTTGCCATTGCGCGGGTCGCCGCTCGGACCTTCAAACCGTGCGATAGGAGTGCTGTATGAAGAATTAAGATTAGAGGTGAGCACACCGAATTTTCCACCTTCATAAGCCCATATCTCTGGTGCGGCATCGTAACCTCCCATGAGTTGCCATTCCTTCACATGCTCATCTAGCTCCACAATCTTTCCCCTGTTCAGGGTAAAGTTGCCGCCAATGGTCCAACGCCAATCTTTATTTCGTATGGGCGTTACGTCCATCTGTATTTCAACACCTGAGTTTTGTATATTGCCTGCATTAATGAGTTGGCTGCTCGCACCTGCCTCGCTGACCGATCCCACGCGCATGATTTGATTAAAGGTATTGGTCTTGTAATAAGCAAAGTCAAGCGTTAAACGTTCGTCGAAGAATCTAAGATCGGCTCCCAACTCAATGGACTGCTGAATCTCAGGTTTCAAGTTGTCGTTGAACATGGTTCCCAAGTTGGGGGTTGCCGACAGAACCGACCCGCTCTTATCAGGCTTGTAAATAGACTTCTGGTCAAATACACCATATCCATTACTTGTGGCATAGGCCGATGTACCCATACCCACACGGGCGATGGATGCGCGAAGTTTTCCGAAGCTAAACCACTTTGGCAGGTCTTTTCTAAACGTGTCTGAGAACACCCACGACAAGTTGGCAGATGGATAAAATACGGTATAGTTGTTTTGTCCATTGGTAATATAGGTTGGGTAAGTAAGTGTAGACAACCAGTCATTACGTGCAGTGAGCTCAAGGAACACTTGATCTCTCCATCCAAGATTCACAATACCATAGATACCAAACGTACGCTGATTGGCTGGCATGTAGTCGAACGTGGGTTCAATCTTGTTGGTTGAATTAGAGAACGCAAACACGCCCGGTATGACCAATCCACCATTAGTACCCTTCGCCCAATTGTTGCGTGGAGTATTGCCGTACAGCTCTGCGGCGATGATACCAGACAAGGTGAGTTCCTCGGTACCAATGTTGAACTTGTTATCAGGCGAATTAAGCATAGCCAAGAAGTTATAGCTACCCTCGGTGCTTCCACTACGTCCATAGTAACCTGCCCCTGTGGGTCCATAGTCGGCTCCCGTACCATACTGACGCTCCTCATAGTTCACGCCATAGGAATTGTAGTTGGCCTTCAGGCTGGCTTTAAGCCAAGGCATGATGTTGGCGCGCAGCGTAACATCAGTTAGGATAGATTGTTCCGATCGCTGCCTTACGCTCGTGTCGCGTGTATGCAAATAGCCTCGTAGGCTTCCCCACGGCGAAGTAGATTCAACGGCATGGGTCACGGGGTCGCGGTACATGCTGGCATAGTGGGCGATGTCCATGTTACGCGGCAGATTATAAGCAGATATCATACCTACGTTATTACCCCAGTCCCAGCCACCTTGGCTACCGCCGTTGAGCGATCGAGAAAAGGCATATTTGATTCCTATTTCGAGTGAGAACACCTTATTTAATTCTGTCATTCCCTTGAAGGACACGTTGTGACGGTCGAAGCTGTTGCGAATGAAAACGCCATTGTTCTTCATAAATCCATACGACAGGCGGAACGACGACTTCTCACTGCCGCCACTGATGGCCACATTGGTATTGTTGTTCAGCCCTGTTTTGTACAAATCTTTCCAGTTGTTGGGCTTTGGAGAGAATGGGGTCTTTTGTCCGTCGGGCATGTATTGATTCAATAATTGTCCGTCCATCCTCGGACCGAAGCTGGAAGACGTACGCTGCAACGAGCCATCCGCCAGGAATCCACCCTGATAGCCGTTGTATGTTGTTCCAGCTCCATATACATCTTGCAGGTCGATGGGCGATTTATAGATGTCTGTCACCTCAATCGACTGACTCACCTCTATTCCTAAACCTCGCTTACCAAACTTGCCACCCTTTGACACGATGACCACAGCACCATTGGCACCCCTGGAACCATACAATGCTGTTGCTGCGGCACCTTTCAACACCGTAACACTCTCATAATCGGCGGGATTCAGGTTCTTGAGTTGCGAACCCCAGTCTGTACCGCCTAAGTTTCCTGTCAACGGCTCTTGGATGATCATGCCGTCAATAACGAAAATCGGCGCATTGTTCTTGTCAATAGACTTTGCACCACGAATAGTAATGGCTGATGACGAGGTAACTCCCGACGCGCCCGCAGTATTGATCTGCACGCCAGCCACCTTACCTTGCAACGCATTCACTGGGTTCACCGCATTGATGCGCTCAATCTCTTCTGTGGACACCTTTGTAGTGGCATAGCCCACTTGTTTGGCCTGCTTAGGCATGCCATAAGCGGTAATCACCACCTCGTTAAGCGTCTTGTCGTCATTTTTGAGTACGATGTTCACCTGTTTCCTGCTACCATCGTAAACAAACTCGTAAGGCTTATAGCCTAAATACGTCACTACTACAACGACACCCTTGCTTACATTGGGCAATGTAAACCTGCCGTCGATGTCGGTAATCGCCCCTAATGATGAGTTTTTTACCCTGACCGATGCACCGACTATCACTTCTCCCGTGTTGTCCTTGACAACGCCTGAACAGGTTCCACTCTGCTGAGCTGCGGCTACTGCCTTCACAAATCCCTCATTAGAAGCATGGATGGGCAAATTTAACGCCGCAAGCATCACAAACAACAGAACGGATGCCGAACAATTGATAACCTTTGACATAAAAGAATTAAAGTTAAACAAATTAGACTTAAGGCTCTATTTATCACATCGTCTTACCGCCACCCAAGAGCCTATGTTGAGCTAACGATAATACATTGTGGAGGGCTGCCTCATACCACAGCCGTAAATACGTTCCAAATATAAACGTATTTTTGCAAATTAGCAAATTTTTTCACGATAAAATGTATCAGAAAGCTACGAATCTTTCGTTCGTTCATCGGCACAACTCTTTCACCTAAACAGGGAGTTTGTTGGCAAAAACAATCATGGGCGTTTGTTTTAACAACGAATTGGATGAATGAATTGCTATTTATGAATAGGTATGTGTTTTTTCTCTGGACTCTTTCAAATTATAAAATATAATATGTATCTTTGTTGTCGCGAAAAATGTATTCTTTCGCGACAAAAACATCTTGTAATTATGAACGAAAGCATTGAAGATAAGATACTTGCTAAGTCTAAGAAATGCGGAAGAGGTTCTGTGTTTTTTGTGAGTGATTTTGTTTCATATGGAAATCGGAATGCAGTTAATAAAGCTTTGGAGCGCCTCACAGGAAAAGGACTGATGATTAGGGTGGCACGTGGTATCTATTGTTACCCTAAAATAGAAAAAGTATATGGCCTTGGAGTAGTTCCTCCATCTCTTGAAGATATTGCTAAAGCAATGGCAAAAAGAGATGGAGCAAAGATAGTTCCAACAGGACTTTTTGCTCAATACCAACTGGGACTTACTCAGCAGGTGCCAATGAATGTTGTTTACTTAACCGATGGGGCATCACGCACTATAGACCTTGGAGAGGGAAAAAACATCAAGTTCAAACGCGCCTCCCCCCGATATTTTGCCATTCGTAGCCAGTTGGCCCTTCTCTTGACAATGGCTCTTAAAGATTGGAAAGTGGAGAACCTGAGGGAGGAACAAATAGCTCTCATTAAAGCAAAGATGAATGAAAATCCCCGCCTTCGGACGGCTGATCTTAAACTAATGCCTTCAAAGGTAAGAGAATTTATAATAAGTTTATATGAATAAGTTTCTGGAATTATCTGATTCACAGAGAAAAAGTGTCTATGAATCGGTTGCAATTAAGGTAGGATTGCCTGCCCAGGTGATAGAGAAAGATTTTTGGGTAACAGCAATTCTGCAGACGGTATTTACACTCCCTGTTGCCAAGCAGCTTGTTTTCAAGGGCGGTACAAGTTTAAGCAAAGGCTGGAAACTCATAGAACGGTTTTCGGAAGATATAGACATTGCGGTGGATCCTATCATTCTTGGTGTTCCGGAAGGAGACCTTACCAAAAAGCAAATCAAGAAACTGCGAAAGACATCGTCGCTCTTCGTTTTAGAGCAACTGACACCCATGATTTGCGAAGAAGTGCAACGAGAGGGATTGCATTCGTTCATTACGGTTGATGCCCAGCCCAATGGTGAAGGCGATAATACCTATCCAGAACCGCGTCAAATCTATCTGCATTACAAATCCGTCTTTGATAAGGCTCTTACGTACCTTCGCCCCGATGTTGTTTTGGAAGTCAGCGCACGTTCTTTAATCGAACCAACAGAACCGATACAAATCAAAAGTATCCTTGGCGAGCACCTTCCAGTCATGCCATTGACCGATAGTGTCATTCATACTGCTATCCCCGCAAAGACATTTTTAGAAAAGGTATTTCTGCTCCACGAACTATTCTCCGTCCCAGGACACGGAATGATTGCAGAACACAAAAGCCGACACCTTTACGACTTGTACGTCATGATGAATAAGGATTTCGCAAAGAAAGCTGTTATCGATGATATCTTATGGGAATCTATTCGCCACCATCGAGAAATTTACACCTCTGTGCGGGATATAGATTATACGCCTGATGTGCGCAAACGGCTCAGACTTATTCCCAGAGAAGACATTCTTGATACATGGAGAGCAGACTATGACGCAATGAAGGAATCCATGATTTATGGGAACAAACCATCATTTGATGAATTGCTGGAAGGCATGTCTGAACTTCAGAGAGAATTTAGAGAAATCCAATAAGCAATACTCATGATGGCAGAACACCCCTGTGGTATCGCACCAGACAAAGAGTTTATAACCATAGTAGTGCTACCGTTGTGATGGAAAGAGGTACAACCTCCAAATCAGAGAAAGTGGGAACCATATCGCACTGAGGAACTTTTCTCTTCCCGTTGACTTGATTTCCAGCATATTGCTTGCAGATTTCAAGTATTTTTTTGAACTTTGCCATGAGGTTGTGCATAGCAATGATTTTATAACCTGATAGATTTTGTACCACTAAGTTACTAAAAAGTCAACGACGTGTGCAACTTTTTACTCATACTTATCAACTTAAATAAATTCCGCCAACGAGTTATATTATGCAACACCCATATAAAAAATACGAGCAGGATCAAACCTGGACCATAGTGAATAATCTAATAAACGATTTGTTAGATAACAATGATATTGAACTACTGACGCCTATAGAGTATGTTGTAGGTTATATATGTAAAGGTTTGTTGGATTGTAATGCTCCAAATCGAGAGTTATCAAAATAATCATCTGATTATCAATATGATGTTTAAATGGTTTGGCGTAAATGCAGGAAAAGATTCTCTGCCTTTTGTTATATTTGTAGTCCAGAACAAAGAAAAAATGAATATACGAGAACGCTTCGGCACTTTATGCTCCAGGTTGGAAGTGAAAAACTCAAGTTTTCAACACCAAACAAGAGTTTTATAAAATGATTGACTAATTTTGCATTTGCTGGTTGACTCTGCCACTCTTCAAATACATACTCAAAAAGGTCTATACAGCCAAAAACAGTTGCGGCAATTAAAAGAAAAATTGAACGAATATATTAACAACAACAATTTAAATGTCAACGTAAGTTTGATCAAATAAAATGACAGAAAAGTATTGCTGCGAATTAATTATCAAGATAGAAGCTCAAAGGATAGTAGATTTATTATCAAATGGTATAACTCTACTAGACTTTGAGCCTGTGAGAATGGATCTTTATTTTAATGAATTTAAGCAACCGAGAGATTTTATACAATATAATAGAGAATATATATTGAATAATCTTTCTATCTCTGAAGTTGATGGAGGCATAACAACTCTTTCTTTATATGATAAATATTATAGAAATCAGCATATTTCTCCATTTTTTAGATTCAGAATTTTTGACTCAACCTTAGAAAATGAAGTTATAACTTGCTCTTTTGCGTGGATTGCTTATGCTAATGTAGATTGGCTAATAAAAGATGAATTTGTTTTAGAGAAACTTCTTTTAAAAAATGAAGAGTTAGTTTATCTTATAGTATATAATCAAAACGATGCTTATCTGGAAACCCAAAAAAAGAAACAAAATATTAACAAGATTTTTTCTTTTCTAAGACAAGAGACTTGGGGAAGAAAAGAAATTGTTAATGGTTTAACATTTATAGCAGCACCGCTAATGTATTTTGGTAGTGGATATAATAGTATTATACCAATTGAAGAATTAAAAAAACAAGTTAAATCATCATTCATTGAAATAAATGGGAATGAAATAATAAAGATAGAACTATCACCTTTATATGAACCACCCCAAAAGCACAGAAATGAACAAAAAGAGTACTGGAAATCAACGAATCTTTATAAAAAAATAGAAAACTATAAAAAATTGACACAAGTCAATTTTGCAGATGTTTTTAAAAGAAGACAAAATATTGTAGCTATGGGAAAACGAAAATGGTAGGATAATGTGGGTATTACGGTAATGCTTCAGATCGGGAGGTATTGTAATAATCATCTGATTATCAATGTACTTTCCAAAAGATAAAGTAGTGTGGCAGGGATAGCTTCTCTGCCTTTTGTTATATTTGTAGTCCAAAACAATGACAAATGAATATACGAGAACGCGTCGGCACTTTACGCCCCAGATTGGAAGTGAAAAACTCAAGTTTTCAACACCAAACAAGAGTTTGATAAAATGATTGACTAATTTTGCACTTGTTGGTTGACTCTATGGGTTGTCTCTACGAGTTGTTGAAATATTATTTCAACAACCGATATATGAAAAAAATATGGAACAATTTAAATTAGATTTTTTTAGAAAAGACCATGAAATGGTGAATATTAATTTTATGGTTCATCCGACTTTTCGAGTGATACGACAGTCATGTAGTGCATATAGCCTTAGTTTAAAATATCGTTCATCCCTAAATCCGTATGCATTGCGTTTCATCACTTTTATCTTATTGTTAATACCCTCTACTTTACCTGTTGAGATATGGCAGTCATACCATGCAAGTATACCTCTTTTGTAAGCCAGTATAGTCATTGCCATCTTTTGCAGTTGTGGAATATGACTCTCTTTTGCTTGCTCCACCCACTCCGTTAAAACTTTTTCAGCC
>JAQYPT010000027.1 GCA_028726625.1 Prevotellaceae bacterium
TAGAACCGCCGCCAGAAAAATATTCACTTAACACTTGCAGCTTGAACGCATCACTAAACTCTCTTCTTTTACTTGATTTCGTCATGTTTTTTTACTTTTTTTGAGTTTGATTATGTGTCAAGCTATTTCAGTATAAGACAGATTGAATATCATGTATTTAAAACATGTATTCCATCTGGTATCCATCTTCGATGAAGCGGAAATGCTACTTCTTAATAGAAGCGTGCTTATCACATCTTTTATAAATGCCGTGATTACAATTTGTTCAACGTGTTATACAGTTGTTCTCCAAGTCCAATGGTATATCCTTGGGATAAAAATACCACGCGGTTAAAGGTGTCGGCAATGATGAAGATGGGCAATTGTCGAGCGTCTTGCAGTTTCATTTGTGCCACAATCTGGTTCTTAATAGCACCATCTTTGTCTACACCAAAAATAGTCTTGTTGGGTAGTACTCCGAAGTCACTTGACTTGAACTTCTTGGCTTCAGTTTCTGACTCAAACAAAAGTACGAAAGGTCGGCCCAAACGGTCAAATTCTTCTTTCAGCTTGGCAATGTCGCGCAGGGTGTGGTTGGTGGGTTCTTGTCCCACACCGATAAGGCCCAAAATAAAATATCCTCTGCCTGTTTGCGACAGGATGCTTACCTCTTGGGCGTCTTTCACAAACTTCGACTCGCTGTCAAAGTTGCCAATCACGCTAATCTCAGTTTTGGAGGTACGAAGTTTCAAGTCAATCGTAGTCGTTTGTCCTTCTACGATGTTGAATATCTGATGGCTCTCTTTCACATTTCCACTGGCCATGCGAGTTCCGGTGACCAGAAAATAGGTTCCTGCATCCAGGCTCGTTCCATTCTTGAAGGTATTCTTCCAGCTTGTTCCGCCGCCCATATCAACCTGACCTTCATCAAAGTTTAGCAAAACTGGAATGCCATTTTCTATTTTACTGATGCTGAAATGGTTATAATACTTTGGGTCATCCAGATATTTGGAGGGCGAATAGCTTAAAACCAGCTTCCCTTTTGGAGCTGTTTTCTGCTTTTCTGTCTCAAAATTAACATCCATCCATTGGCCATTTTGGCGGTATTGAACTTTAGAAGTAACCACGTCCTTTCGTGCTTCGATACCAATACTGCGGGCCAAGTCGACAAAGAAAATATCTCTTGAGCGAGCATCGGTAAACCTCGATTTCCACACGCCGATGGGCGTTTGTGCAATTCTTAAGGCCTCGTTGTCTGGGTTGATGCGTATGTTCTTTTGAATCCATTCAACAAGCAATGCCGGATTTTGCTGAAACTTTTTGGTTGTTGCATTGTCAAAGGCGTTTTGTAATTGTTGTTTGAAGGGCAGGATAATCATTTCGTTCTCAACTCTTGGACTCAATTGGTTGCTCTTCGCCAAGAGATGATCTTCGAGAATATCCATGGTGATGTCGCGCAAATCTTTGTCATTCAATGTCTTCAATAGCGACAATGCTCTTTTTTCCTTCTCTGGATACTTGTCATAAAAGTTCTTGATGACCCGCCAGTTGCCTCGTGCTTTCACTAACAATTGTGACAGCTCACGCTCATCTGCAGCATGATAGAAAGTTGATTCGTATGCTTTTCTGATGCTGTCTTCTTGCGCAAATCTAAGTTTATTCTTTGCATTCATTTCCTCTGTCACTTGTGGTATTCGTGCTTTCTCTGGCGGAGGCACAATGTCAAGAGAATCTATCGGGTGGATTTTTCTCGCCAAGTCAGTCTTCTGGGTTCGGTTGAGACGAATGGTCACTTGTTGATCCTTGCCAAACGATGCTTTGGAAAACCCGTAATATCCATCTTTTGAGGCCCAAACCAGCAGGTCACCTTTGCCAGCTGTGAGAAACGTCTTGCCCTGTTGATCCGTAAATTTCCTTACTGCGGTATAAAATTCAGCATAGTTGTATATCTTGAAATCTACCTGTGCGTGATTGACGGGGGTTCCGTTTTGGTCCACAACGGTAAAGTCTACTCGTGCGGTCTCGGCATAATGGTCAATCAGGTTGATTTCCGTAAAATTGGAAGTGCGGAGAACAATCTCTTCAGGCCCGTCATAATGCCCGAAAACCCTTGTGTGCATGAGCATGGCTCTCGATGCCGGTGCGTTAAACCAGCCAAGGTTCAGTACCGGCTCGGGTTCACAGGCACCCAGGAAATACCACTTGCCGTCTGCCCAAGCCTCTACCCATGCATGGTTATCGTCAGTGTGGGCCCATCGTGGGGTGTATACTTGTCGGGCCGGAATGCCCACTGCTCTGAGCGCAGCAACAGTAAAAGTACTCTCTTCTCCGCAGCGTCCCTGTGCATTCTTCATGCAGGCTAACGGAGACAACGTACGAGCATCGGATGGGGTATAGGTGACATGTTCGTGGCACCAATGGTTCACTTCCAGGATTGCATCTTGCATGCTCATGCCTTGAATGCGGTCTTTCAGCATGCCATAAAAAACCTTTCTGGCATCGTCAAGGTTTTCGTTGTTGACACGTAGCGGCATGACAAAATGGCGAAACAACAGCTGTGGAACCTTTGTTCCCCAGGGCATGGCTCGTTGTGTGGTGAAAGTGCTTCGGATATTCTCTAAGTAAAAACGAGTAGGGTAGTCAGTGACGTCGGCTACAGGCATGTAAGCATACAGAAAATGCAAGGCATCCAACTCGTCATCTGTCAACTTTAACCCCTTGATGTCAAAGAATTTGGGCCCTATTTGTTTCATTCTTTCATTAAAAGTTTGAAGGACCTCTTGTCGCTGTTCGTTGTCTCTGAAAATTAAAGATGCTTGGCTGAGTTGGAAACACAATAGCATCAATAGGATTAGGCTTGCTTTTTTCATAGGTTGAATGGATTATCTTGTTGAATGAAGAAGTGCTTGTATCGTGTTTCTCACACGCCTTTCTGTTGTTATCTCCGTGGCCATTTCATCCTGACCCGCCAGTCCCATATAAACGGATGGGTTATGGTATTCCATCTGACTGTAAACACTTTCTCTGGCAGAAAAATGGAATTCTTTGACAAGCGTGCACTGGGCGATGTGTGCGATGTTTGTTTCGTTGATGCCGCAACCAGCAAGGATGTTGATTCGTCCTTGTGCCCTATCTTGCAATTGCTTTAACATTTTGATACCTTCTTCCGCAGTAGGCTGCTGTCCGGATGTCAGTATGCGGTCGAACCCAAGGTCTATCAGCTGCTCAAGAGCTTCAAAAGGATTCTTACATCGATCAAAGGCCCGGTGGAAAGTCGTAGACATGCCTTTGGCATGCGACAAAAGAAGCTGGTTAGTCGTGATGTCAATGCCACCATCTTTGGTCAGGCAACCGAACACGACGCCATCTACACCCAGTTGTTGACAGATGTCAATGTCTGCCAACATACACTTGATGTCAAGCGGTGAGTATAGGAAATCGCCTCCACGTGGTCGGATAATCACATGCAGACGCGTTTTATCAAGGTGTTCTCTGGCTATCTTGATGTCACCATAAGAAGGCGTTGTGCCACCTTCTGGAATACCGGCGCACAGTTCAACACGGTTTGCGCCACCAGCCTGGGCAGCCAAGCAGCTCTCAACACTGTTTGCGCATATCTCGAATTGATAATCGTTTTCGCTCATCAGGATGTAGAAAGAAATAAAAAACATCAAGAGAACCAAGGAGGCTCTCCTGATGTTCACGTTATTGAATAGGTATCTTTGTTATTCTGCGGGCATGTCGTCCACCTTCGAAATCGGTAGAAAAGAACTCGTCAAGAATCTTTCTTGTCGTCTCCTTGTCAACAAATCTTCCCGGCAGAACCAACACGTTGGCATCGTTATGGAGGCGAGTCAAGTGAGCAATCTCGGGTGACCAAGCCAGTCCGGCACGTATTCCTTGGTGCTTGTTGAGCGTCATGCTCATTCCTTCTCCCGATCCACACACCCCGATACCGGGATAGACGTCACCCTGCTCAATGCCATTGGCTAAGGCATGGGCGTGATCGGGGTAATCACAAGAAGCTGTGCTGTTGGTGCCATAGTCTTTGTATGCAATACCTTTCTCTTCAAGGTACTGTTTGATAAACTCTTTTATTTCATAGCCAGCATGATCACATGCAAGGCCAACTGTCTTGATTTCCATGACAAAATTATTCCGATAGATATTCTTTTACCTGTTTGTACACATTCTCAGCTGTGAAGCCTAACTTCTCGTCCAACACCTTATAAGGTGCAGAATAGCCGAAACTCTCAAGTCCAAAGACTTTTCCATTGGCTCCGACCAGGCCTTGTAAGGTGACCGGTAAACCTGCTGTGAGACCGAAAATCTTCGCATCTTTAGGAAGAATGGACTCTTGATATTCTTTGCTTTGACGACGGAACAATCCTTCAGACGGCACACTGACAATGCGCGTTTTGATGTTGTCGTTTCTCAACAATCTTGCACCGGCTACCAAAGTTGATACTTCTGAACCGCTGGCCAACAAGATAACGTCATATTGTTCGTCGCTGCCAGCAACGATGTATGCGCCTTTACGTGCTTCTTGGTAGTTGTTACCTTCAGGCAAACTCTCAATGGGCTGTCGTGAAAGGATAAGTGCCGTCGGTGTATCCATGTTTTCCATGGCCATTTGCCAACACACTGTTGTCTCTTCAACATCGGCAGGACGAAATACTCTGACGGAATCTTTTCCATGATGGTTCTTCAACTTTTCCATCAATCTGATTTGTGCTTCCTGCTCCACAGGCTCATGGGTAGGACCATCCTCACCAACACGGAATGCGTCGTGCGACCAAATGAACTTGATGGGAACTTCCATCAATGCAGCCAAACGAATGGCCGGTTTCTGATAATCGGAGAAGACGAAGAAGGTTCCACAAGCAGGAATGACGCCACCATGCAGGTACATGCCAATACACATACAGGTCATGGTAAGCTCACTGACGCCAGCTTGGAAGAAAGCACCACTGAAATCACCTTTCACCATGCTCTGAGTTTTCTTCAAGAAACCATCTGTTTTGTCAGAATTAGATAGGTCGGCTGACGAACAAACCATGTTAGGAACCTGTTCAGCCAGTACACTAAGGCATACTGATGATGCAGCGCGGGTGGCCTGTCCTGGCTTCTGTTCAACCTTGCTCCAATCAATTTGTGGAGCATTACCAGAGAACCAGTTTCGCATTTGTGCCGACAACGCTGGATTTTTCTCAGCCCATGCCTTTTCTTCAGCATGACGCTGGGCAACAACCTCTCGTAGTTCGTCCTGGCGTTTGTCGTACAATGCTTGGACTTCTTGGAAGATTTCGAAAGGATTATCGAGGTTTCCGCCCAGATTCAGCACTGTTTTAGTGTAAGCATCACCGCCAAGTGGGGCACCGTGTGTTTTCACATTTCGCTCGTAGCTGCTGCCGTCTGCTTTCAAAGCTCCCTTACCCATGGTTGTCTTGCCTATGATGAGCGTGGGGCGGTGCTGTTCCTTCAGGGCTGCATCCAATGCCTGACGAATCTCTGTAACATCATTACCGTTGATGGTCAACACGTTCCATCCCCATGATTGATATTTCATTGCTGTGTCTTCTTGCGTTACCGCATCGCAATCCGTCGAGAGTTGAATGTCGTTAGAGTCGTAGAACATGATGAGATTGTTCAGCCCCAACGCACCTGCCAACCTGCCTGTTCCTTGGGAAATCTCTTCTTGAATACCACCATCCGATATATATGCATATATCTTATGTTGCATCATGGTTTTTCCAAGCTTGGCTTCCAAAAACTTTTCTGCCACAGCTGCACCGGCAGCGAAGGTGTGTCCTTGACCTAAAGGACCAGATGTGTTTTCTATTCCTCGAGTGACGTCACGTTCGGGATGGCCTGTTGTTGGTGAATCCCACTGTCTGAAATTCTTCAATTCATCAATCGTATATTTACCTTGCAAGGCAAGAGTGGCGTAAAGCATGGGCGACATGTGACCAGGATCAAGATAAAAACGGTCTCTTCCAGCCCAAGTTGCATCGTCTGGGTCGTACACCAAGTATTCTGAAAAAAGTACGTTAATAAAATCAGCACCGCCCATAGCACCTCCAGGGTGGCCAGAGTTTGCCTTTTCTACCATGGAGACAGCAAGAATTCTGATGTTGTCTGCTGCACGGTTCATCGTTTTTAAGTCATTCATCATGTTATGGTTATAATATTAGTTTTTTCGATGTAAGTATAATTTAAGGTATACAGATAAGATGTATACAAATGCAAAGATAGCATATTGATTTGAGAATAGCGATTGAATGTCAACGTTTTTACATCATTTTTTGTCGTTTGTGATTTATTATCATTATATTTGCATGAGAAAACAATATTTGGTTATTTATGGAAAAGACGCACAACCATTTGGTTATTATGGCAGGTGGAGTAGGGAGCCGCTTTTGGCCCATGAGCACAAGCGATAAACCTAAGCAGTTTATTGATGTGTTAGGAGTTGGCAAATCCCTTTTGCAACTCACTTTGGATAGATTCAGTGGACTATGTTCTCCCGATCACGTTTGGATTTTGACCAATAAGAAATACTTTCAGCTTGTGCGTCAACAACTTCCTGATGTCCCTGTAGAAAACATTCTTCAAGAGCCCATGCGCCGTAACACGGCACCCTGTATCGCATACGTCAGCTGGCGTATCAAGTCGTGTGACCCACAAGCTAACATCGTTGTGACGCCCAGTGACCATGTTGTCACTAATGGAGTTGAATTCCAAAGGGTCATCAAATCTTGTCTAACTTTCGCCAACGAAACAGATGCAATCATCACGTTAGGAATGAAACCCAACAGACCAGAAACTGGATACGGATACATCCAAGCTGATTTGACTTCCAGTTCGTTGCGCAATAAAGAACTTTTCAGGGTAGACAGGTTTAGGGAAAAACCAGATTTACAGACCGCACAAGAATATATCGAGCAGAGCAATTTCTTTTGGAATGCCGGCATCTTTATTTGGAACGTCAAAACAATCGTCAATGCCTTCAGGGTATATGTGCCAGCAATGGCCAAGATTTTTGAGAGCATGATGGATATTTATGGTACCAAAGAAGAACAAAACGTCATCGACGAACGATATGGTGCGTGTGAAAACATCTCTGTAGACTATGCGATTTTAGAGAAATCTGAAGAAATCTTTGTGTGTCCGGCAGAGTTTGGATGGAGTGACTTGGGTACCTGGAGTTCGCTACTTCAGCAAACCAAGCGCGATTTATACGGCAATGGTATCATCGGAGAGAATATTTCTTTGTATGACACTCATAATTGCATCGTACATGCTACACAGGCCAGACAAGTTGTCATCCAAGGACTTGATGATTGTATCGTAGCCGAAAAAGATGGCGTCTTATTGATTTGTAAGCTGGCAGAAGAGCAACGCATCAAACAATTTTCTGGCGAAAACTGAATGAATTGAGGAATCGTGCTGTTGCATATCATGATTCCATCATGCATTTTGATGAACACCTATTATAAAGAGTGGTGGATTTATCAGTAATTTTTGAAGGAAAAATTGTGCAAAAGGCTCTTCACTAACAGTTTTCTTCCAAACCTTGTAAGACCGTAGCCTTTGTTGGTTGCAGTGTTGTTGTATTGTTCTTCGGCTGCCTCCAACCGAGCAACAATCATCATTTTGGCTCCATTTTCCCAGGTACGAAATTTCGTATTTTCCGTATATAGCTGACTAAATGCAATCAGTTCATCCATGTTGAAGTTATCAGATTTGATTCCAGCCCCTTCCAACATGGCCTCATGCGCATTGCACTCTTGTTCGACATGGACAGGTACCATCATCGCAGGCTTCCCCATATACATGGCTTCGCATACCGATTCAAAGCCACCAGTTGTCGCATAAGCCTTACAATTGGCCAGATAATATAGAAATTTCTGATCGTCAATGCGATGAAAAGTCAGCGTATCATCAATCTGTGTGGTTTCATCCGCATCCTTATTGTCCCAGAAAAAGTGCAGCGAGATGTCCCGATGATTGGCATGCCACTGCATCACCGAGTTGCTGAACCCAGCATTGATGATATAGCCTGTGATGTAATCACCCTTACCTCTTTGTA
Source organism: Prevotellaceae bacterium (assembly GCA_028726625.1). Classification (GTDB taxonomy): domain Bacteria; phylum Bacteroidota; class Bacteroidia; order Bacteroidales; family Bacteroidaceae; genus Prevotella. The sequence continues at coordinate 8,072 of JAQYPT010000027.1, forward strand.
TCTTCAGTGCCTCATCACGTAATAAGGGTGGTACCACAGAGAGGTTTTCTTCATCGTAATCGCCAGTTTTACTGAACGACAGCCCTAACTTACGTGTGGCACCCAGGCATGTTGCTCGCGTAAATGCCAACATGAGGCGTTGGCTCACTTTATGTTTTTTCGGGAAAGGGTAGGATGGATGCAAAAACATGTACTGATGACCGATGCATACTTCTGGTACGCCAGGTCGAAAAAGAAAATAGGTTAATCCTGTGAGAACTTCATAAAAATTGACAATCAGGTCGGCACCACTCGCTTGGATATGCTCATGTAGATATCGAATGCTCGATAGGTATTTGGGCGATTTAAAAATGTTGTAGATGATAGATCGAGTAAGTCCTACCTTCTGGTTTGCTTTTGACGGTAGAAAGTTTGGGCTGAGGAAGCCAAAGACAGGGGCTTGTGTTCGATGAAGAAAAAAGGAGGGTACTTCCCTTGACCGACTTCTACCAACAAGTATCTCGGTTACTTCGTGACCACGATCACGCAGTGCTTTCTCTAAAGTCAAGGCTTGTGTCAGATGTCCTCTGCCTTCACCTTGAACAATGAACATGACTTTCATTTTTTTGCTGTGTTATCTTATTTTGCTTACAAAAATAAAGGAGAGTTGTTACAAAACAGTGTAAAAACGATAACATTTCATAGAAAAAAAGAAAGATTTAAATTCTACTTTGCTTATAAAATAATATTTAAATATGATGTGCGTCCTACATCGTTATATTCTTAACAAGCTTCTCAAATTCATTGCGGTCGCAAAGGGCTTTTTTCTTGATGCGGGCACGATAATTATAACGTGAGTTCGACGAATTCAGAACAGAGCAAGCTGTGTGTCAATGGTCCTTTGTACATTGATGCACGGCTTCTTTGGAAACAGACAATAAGCAGCAATAGCCCCTAATAAGTTGACGATGAAATTGTCAAAGCATCTATGTCTGGAGTGCTCCACTTGTGCGATATTCTTAAGCTCGTCATTCACAGTTTCTATAATGGCTCTTTTTCTGAGTAAGAGTCTGTCAGAAACACTCATTAAAGCTCCTTTCATGTTACTTTTCAATTTGGTAATAAGCTGTATTCCGTCAACGAAAAGCCTTTGAAAGAGGTTCTTACCGATGTAGCCCTTGTCACCAAATAGCTTACCATATATAAGATCTATGAATGCTTTGTACTCCAAAGGCTTACGGTCATCAATATCTCCTGGCGTTATCATAAAGCTAGAAGTTCTCCTTTCTCATTGCAAATCAAATGCAACTTGAAGCCAAAGAACCAACCCATAGAACATTTTCCTCTTTGAGCTATGCCTTTGAAAACCTTATGAATATGTATTCTTTGGTTTTTGCAGACACGCAGTGGTGTGCTATCAACAAAGCTTATACCCGTGCATTTGCCCAGCAGAACCTTCTTGATAAACAAGGTTAAGGGTACGGCTACCTCCCTTTCCAATTCTACTATACGGTTATAAGAAACAACTTTTGGAAACAGATGGCGAAGATGCTTGCATACTTTTTCAATATAGAAATGTTTAAAGCAGCGATAACCAGAGTCGTGAAAAAGAATCATTATTAGCATGACTTCTGCCTTTGACATCGTGGAATTACGATGATAATTTCTTTTTCCAGTAGGTTTTAGCGTATATTTTGCCACCATTGTATCAAAAAACTTGCAGAAATCATCTGCCATACAAAATATTTCAGTAACTTTGTCCTCGGTGATCATAGCGATTTTTGTTTGTAATTATTTGTATATCAACACCTTAAAGTTACAACAATTTTCGCTAATCACCAAATTTACAGACACTTATAATTCATCGAACTCACGTTAATTATAGATAGAATTAGGTGAATAATTGAGGAATTCAGCAATGCGAGAACTTTCCTCAATGCCCAGTCGTATGAGCGCAAAGATGCGCAGGTCAGTAGTCAGCTGTCCGCCGTGGGCAATGTGGATACGATGTTCGGGTTGGAGCAACGCATTGAAATCATTGACAAAATTGGGAAAAAGATGAAGAAAGACGGTATCGAAATTATAGAATAATTCGTTCAGCTCATTGGATTTGAGCTCGTCGGTCTCCGTCATTTTCAGCAAGTCGTTATATTGTCTGATCTTGAGCTTTCTATTGACTTTGATGCGGTAGTTATCGAGTTTGTCGATATATTCGGAACACGTGGAAAGGAATTTTCCTATGTACTCGTCTTTCATCTTGTTGGCATCGGAAAGCTGATGATTGGTAGATGAAAGAAGCGTATTAGCATTGGAAAGTTGCTCGTTGAGTATTTCCAATCGACTGTTGATGCTTTTCAATTCGTTTCTGGCCTTGGCAAGCTGTGTCCGTTTGTGTTGAACATAGAAGATGATGCCGAGCAGAATAATGGAAAGAAGGCTGACAACAACGATGAGTAACATGAGATGGTGGTTGGCACTTTGCAGACTGTCGCGGTAGTTGTTGTTGATGAGTGTCAGGATGGGCGAAACGAGCCAGCCACGCATGTGCGTGCTGAAATGGGATACGCAAGTCCACGAGAAATCCATATATTGGTAGGCTCTATCGTTGTCGCCATCCTCACTGAGCAGATTGGCGAGATTCCACAGAGAACTCTGGTCCATGACAGCACTGTTAATGTCGCACAGGGCTGATATAGCCAGCCAACGTTTCTGCTCATCACGGTTTTTCATCTTCCGGTAGATCTCCGCGCGGAAGAAAGCCATGATAGCATAGTCGTGGGTACCGTAGCTAACCTGTTTTTCCCATAGGGTAGATGTTTTCAGTGCCTCTTGATATCGCTCGCTGTTGTTAAGTCTTTCGGTCTTTTTCCATAAATATGGAATAGAATTGTGGGGGGCGATGGCATTGAGAGAATCACTGTATCGGTCGACAAGATGATAATATTGCTGCTCAACCTGTGAATCTTTTGAAAAGAAAGCTAAATCCCCATAGAAATGGCTGCCAACGAAATAATAGTTGATGCGATCCTCCCTGCTAAGCTGGTCAAGAGGAATCTGCTGAAAATGGAATATGGCCTCGTTGTAAAATCCAGAGAGTCCATACTGATTGGCCAACAGCAGCCGACGATTGTTAAGAAGGTCTTTGCGCTTCAATGTTTTGGCTAATTTCAGTCCGCGACCAAGCCATACCAGCGCAGAGTCATTGCTGTAGGAGTAATATTCACGATACAATCCGTCCGCCAACTCATAGCGTGCTTGAAGATTGCTGATGCCTTCATATTGCCGGCGTAAGACAGAAAGACGACGCTCTTTGGCCTTGATATGTTGTTGTGAATTTTTGATGGAGCGGTCTAAAAGTGAATAGAGCTCGTTAAGAGAAAGCTGCGTCTCGGAACGATTGGATTGCGCCATAGAAGATTCCTGGGACAAAGCGAAGATAAAAAATAAGAGTAAAAGTCTTATTCTCATGACGGTTAAATATAATTAATAGGCATACAAATATACCATATTTTTCAATTGCAACAAACATTTTACGCTGTTTTATGATGCTTTTAAACTGTAAAGAACAAAACTTAGAGTCAACCAGCAAGTGCAAAATTACAAAACGTGTTTGAAGAACTCTCGTTTTGGTGTAGAAAAGTTTAATTTTTCTCTCGGTCTTTCGTTCAATTTCTTTTGTATCGACATAATTCTCTTGTCTGTATAACG
>JAQYPT010000028.1 GCA_028726625.1 Prevotellaceae bacterium
ATGTCTTTTCCTAAAATCGCTTGACAGTTTTTAGTTGTTTATTCTATATTTCTTGTCAATATTTTTTTTATTGTACTATTTAACTTGCCAATCTCCATTTTCGAGGCTTATAAGCACATCCTTTGGCTGAGAAAAGAAACAGCCTAAAGAGGAGCGAGCCTTGTTTTGGGCAAGTTCTTCAGGGGCTCAATGCCCCTGGAGAACTTAGGTAAGTTAGCCTGTAAGCGTCGCTCACCTTGTTTTGGGCTTGGCAAAGATAGTTCTTATTTTGCTGACACACGACTGTTTTTCTCTTTTTTCCAAAGATTCGGCCCAGGTTCCTCTGCTGAGTATACGGCCATGGGCGTTTTCTTTCCGATGCTCATGTGTGGTCGCTTTAGGTTGTAGAAATCAATCATTTGCGCTATTTCACGCTGGGCGTGATTGAAGTCTTGATACATCTGATGCTGATATATCCATTCAACTTTGAACGTGCCATTTTGCCTTTCGGCTATGGCGTTGTCCGTTGGTTTGTAACATTCGGTCATGCTAACTCGGATGTGGTGTCTCATAAGCGTATCAATGTATTCGTTACAGGCGTATTGCACGCCTCTGTCAGAGTGGTGTATGGTTCCGCAAAGGTTGTCTCCTCCGGCTTTTTGGATGGCCATGAGCAGTGCCTTCCGCGTGTTCTCCGCCTCCATGGTCTCTGACAGGCACCAGCCTATCACTGCATGGGAATAGGCATCCGTGACCAGATGCAGGTACAGCACGTCATGGGTGATCCAGACATAGGTGATGTCTGCTACCCATAACTGGTTAACCTGATCCACCTCAAGGTCTTGTACCAGATTCGGATATTTCTTGTAGCGATGGTTGGAGTTTGTCGTTCGTCGGCGTTTAGGCTTTTTCAACATCAGGCCTTTACTGGAAAGCAGGCGGAGGAAGGCATCCCTCCCATGAGTGATTTCCACTCCCAAATCCTGCTTCAGCAGGTGATGTAATTTCACGCCTCCCAGTCCTGGGCAGCACTGGCGATAGTAGTCTACCATGGAGAGGATCAGACGTACGCGCTGTTGCTCGGAAACGATAGTCTTACGCTTGTTGTAATACCATTGGCGTCGTTTGTCAAACAGACCACACAATTCTTCGATGGATACCTTGGAGTATTCATTGTGCAGCGCCGTCACTGTTTGACACCACCTTTTTTTAATATGGAAATGCCCTCCTCGGCTTCGGCGATGTCTATCAATTTCTTGTAAGCGTAATTGCGAAGACGCTCGTATTCAAGAGCTTTCTCCAAATCAGCTATCCGCTTTTCAAAAGCGTCTTGAGCTGTGAATTCTACGTCAGGATGTGCCATTTTGTAAGTGTTGATAATTTCTTCTGGCAAAGATAAGCATTTTGAGTCAACAGGCCACTTCTTCATCCACGCCAGCAGGAGACCGTGCGAGAGCCCGTACTTGCGAGCCACTGATAATTTAGAACCGCCGCCAGAAAAATATTCACTTAACACTTGCAGCTTGAACGCATCACTAAACTCTCTTCTTTTACTTGATTTCGTCATGTTTTTTTACTTTTTTTGAGTTTGATTATGTGTCAAGCTATTTCAGTATAAGACAAACCGACCTTCAAAAGGCTCAAATTACCCTCTTGAGAAGCCAGAATGAGAATTTTGAAATGACCAAATAATCTGACAAAACCCTCCTTCAAAACACCTACATTTGGGAGGATAAAACACCATTAGTGCAAACGATTGCACAATGTTTTTCCAATAATTAGACTTCTAAACCAACTTCACCTTACTTATTATTTATACATTTGCATATATTAAGTACCAAACCTAAAGTTACTCAACTACTACACCTTAGTCTATGAATCTATTATTTAACATTGAATACAAAACGGTTTTTGGGGAAGACCTCATCTTGAATGTAGTGAATGAAGGTCAGCCTGCAGATGGGCTTTATACCCCTTATAGAATGTACACCACCGACGGACTGCACTGGCAGTGCGACCTCAAGCTACCTGCCACTGAAGAGCAAAATTCCCTTTGCTACTACTACTCGGTAGAATGTGACGGAAAGGTAACGCGCAAGGAATGGACCACTCTAACCCACCGCCTTGACCTCACGGCAGCCAAAGCGAAGCAATACCATGTGTACGACCACTGGATGCAGATACCAGAAGACTCGTACCTATACTCTTCGGCTTTCACCGACTGCCTTCACCGCAGCACATTGCAAGCCCTGCAGCCCACGGCTTACGACAAGACGGTGCGCATTATCGTACGTTCTCCACAACTCAAACCCGACCAATATTTAGTGCTGTCGGGCGACACCGAGGCATTGGGCGAGTGGAATATCAGCAAGGCACTGCCCATGTCCCAACACCAGCACAACGAATGGGTGGCGGACTTGGACGCTGAAACGCTGAGCGAGCAGCACATAGAACTGAAGTTTGCAGCCCTGTCGTACTCCCTTCCCACGAACGAACCCATGTGGGAACCGTGCTTCAACCGCACCATTGACGTACCCAAGCTCAACCGTGGCAACGTGGTAGTGTACCACTTGGATCAGGCTTTCATGCCCATGCCCAACACAAAGGTGGCTGGAACGTTAGTACCCGTATTCTCACTACGCAGCAAAGGCAGCTTTGGTGTGGGCGACTTTGGCGACCTCAAGGCAATGATCGACTTTGTGGAAGCCACCGGACAGCACGTCCTTCAGTTGCTGCCCATCAACGACACCACAGCCACCTATACCTACACAGACTCTTACCCTTACAGCTGCATCAGCGTGTTTGCGTTGCATCCGCTCTATTGCGACTTGCGCCAACTGCCCAAACTCAACGACAAGGCGCAGCAAGCGCAATTTGACGCCTTGCAAGAAGAGCTGAACTGCCTGCCACAGATAGACTATGTCCGCGTGATGAGAAGCAAGATAGATTTCTTACAGCTACTCTTCAAGCAAGAGGGCAAACGCACCATGGGCACCAAGGCGTACAAGGCGTTCTTCGAAAAGAGCGCTCGCTGGCTGGTACCTTACGCACAGTTCTGCTACCTGCGCGACCAATATGGCACGGCAGACGCTACACAATGGCCCGACCACCACACATGGAACGAGGCAGACCGCAAGGCGTTGAGCACCCCAAGCAACAAGGCATATCAACAAGTAGCGTTCTACTACTTCGTGCAGTTTGTGCTATACACCCAAATGAAGGAGGCGCACGCCTATGCGCAAAGCAAGCGCATCGTACTCAAAGGTGACGTGCCGATTGGTGTGAGTCGTCATGGCTGTGACGTTTGGGTAGAACCCAAGTACTTCAATATGGACGGACAGGCAGGTGCGCCACCCGATGATTTCTCCGTAAACGGACAGAATTGGGGGTTCCCTACCTACAACTGGGACGAGATGTTGAAAGACGGATGCGCATGGTGGGAACGCCGTTTCAAGAACATGGCAGAGTTCTTCGATGCTTACCGCATCGACCACGTATTGGGATTCTTCCGCATTTGGGAAATACCTATTAGCTGTGTCAACGGCTTGTGCGGTCAGTTTTCGCCATCGTTGGGTATGTCGCGCGAGGAGATAGCATCTTACGGACTCAACTTCCAAGAAGATTTATTTACGAAGCCTTACGTCCGCAACTGGGTTATCGACAGGGTGTTTGGCGAACATCAGGAAGAGGTCATCGCCAAATACCTCAACCATATTCACGACGACGTGTTTGAGCTGAACGAGCATTTCAACACCGAGCGCAAAATAGAAGCAGCCTTCGAGGGACAAGAAATGGACGAGAAGAACACATGGATACGCGACGGACTGTATGCACTTGCCAACGATGTGTTGTTTGTTCGTGACAAGAAAAATCCTCACCTGTTCCACCCCCGCATCACGGCACAATTCAACTTCATCTACGAAAGTCTGTGGGATGTGGACAAACAGGCGTTCAACCGTTTGTACAACGAGTACTACTATCGCCGCAACAACCAGTTCTGGTATCACGAGGCGATGAAGAAATTGCCTAAATTGGTACAGGCTACCCGCATGTTGGTGTGTGCCGAAGACTTGGGAATGGTGCCCGATTGCGTGGCATGGGTGATGAACGAGCTGCGCATCCTCAGTCTCGAGGTGCAGTCTATGCCCAAAGACCCAAAGGTAACCTTTGGCTATTTGCCTGGCAACCCCTACAGAAGTGTGGCTACCATATCCTCACACGACATGCCAACGCTGCGCCAATGGTGGGACGAAGACTACCCACGCACACAGCATTATTACAACACCATGCTGGGAAAAGAAGGACCTGCCCCTCACCCACTGCCGGGTTGGTTGGCTCGCGACATCATTTGGCAACACTTGGCATCGCCTTCCATGCTTTGCATCCTATCCATACAAGACTGGTTATCCATGGACGAACGTCTCCGATTGGACGATGCCAACGCTGAACGCATCAACATTCCTGCCAATCCCAAGCACTATTGGCGTTATCGGATGCACCTGAACATAGAAGACATGCTGACCGACAACAGCTTGGTGAGCAATCTACACGAACTAAATTCACAGTCGGGAAGGGTCTAACACCCTACCCCTCACACCTATAGCCACAAGGGTTTGCGCCCTTGTGGCATACTTTTAAATCACAAGATCATGAAGAAAATCAATCTTATCCTTTTATTTTTTATGCTGCCAATGGCACTGTTGGCACAAGTAGTCAAATCGCCCAATGGCAATGTATGCGTCAACTTCAGTCTGCAAGGCAATGGCGTACCCACCTATTCCATGACCTATAAAGGCAAAGCCGTGGTGAAACCGTCGCGCTTGGGCTTGGAACTCATGAAGGACAAACACGCCTCCAAGGGGCTTCGGGAAACCGACTTGATGAATGGGTTTACGATTAAAGACACGCAGACATCCACCTTTGACGAGACATGGAAACCCGTTTGGGGGGAGACCGCAACCATCAGAAACCATTATAACGAACTGGCGGTAACGTTGCATCAAGCCGCTTCTGAGCGCAATATCATTGTTCGGTTCCGTGTTTACAACGAGGGAATGGGATTGCGCTATGAATTTCCACAGCAAGACAGCTTGACCTATTTCCTCATTAAAGAAGAACATACGCAGTTTGCCATGGCTGGCGACCATACGGCATGGTGGATTCCGGGCGACTATGACACGCAAGAACAAAAGACACAGCAAAGCAAACTCTCCGAAATAAGGGGGCGTTTTCATGATGCAGTGAACTGGGGAAACTCGTCGGTGGCGGTGTTCTCACCCACAGGCGTGCAGACCTCGCTGCAAATGAAAAGCCAAGATGGGCTGTACATCAACATCCACGAGGCAGCTTGTGTGGACTATTCTACCATGCACCTCAACTTAGACGATAAGACCATGACGTTTGAAAGCTGGCTCACTCCAGACGCATACGGTGCCAAAGGGTGCATGCAAACCCCTTGTAAGAGTCCGTGGCGAACGGTAATGGTGAGCGATGACGCACGCGATATGTTGTCCAGCAACCTCATACTGAACCTTAACGAGCCGTGCAAGATAGAAGACACGAGTTGGATTCATCCCACAAAATACTGCGGTGTGTGGTGGGAAATGATTGTTGGCAAAAGCGCATGGAACTACACCGATGAGTTCCCATCTATCAAACTCAACCAGATAGACTGGAGCAAAGCGAAGCCAAACGGACGCCATGGGGCTAACACAGACAAGGTGAAGCGATACATCGACTTTGCTGCCAAGAACGGATTGGACCAAGTTTTGGTGGAGGGATGGAACGTAGGTTGGGAAGATTGGGCGAACCACTGGAAGCAAGACGTGTTCGACTTCGTTACGCCTTACCCAGACTTCGACCTAAAAGGACTCAACGAGTATGCTCATTCCAAGGGCGTAAAACTCTTGATGCACCACGAGACATCATCCAGTGCGGTGAATTATGAACGACATTTGAAAAACGCTTTCAATCTCATGAACCAATATGGATATGATGCTGTGAAGACAGGATATGTAGGTGACATCATTCCTCGTGGCGACTATCACTACTCTCAATCCATGAACGACCATTATATGTATGTGGTGAAGCAAGCCGCCAAGCACCATATCATGGTGAATGCCCACGAAGCGACACGCCCAACGGGCTTATGCCGCACATGGCCTAACATGGTTGGCAACGAAAGTGCGAGAGGTGGAGAGTACGAAGCCTTTGGAGGAAACAATCCAGACCATACCACTATCTTGCCCTTTACTCGCTTACAGGGCGGTCCGATGGACTACACACCGGGTATTTTTGTAACGAAACTGTCAGAATGGAGCGACAATACCAGCTTTGTACACTCCACCTTGGCAGGACAGTTGGCACTCTATGTCACCATGTACAGCCCACTGCAAATGGCTGCCGACTTGCCCGAACACTACGAGAAGTACGATGATGCGTTCCAATTCATACGAGATGTGGCTGTTGACTGGGACGACAGCAAGTATTTGGAGGCTGAACCCGGCGACTATATCACTGTGGCTCGCAAGGCAAAAGACACGGACAACTGGTTTATCGGGGGCAAATGCGACGAGAACGGACACAAGAGTGTCATCAAACTCGACTTCCTCGACAAGGGTAAGAAGTACAAATGCACGATTTATGCCGATGCTAAAAATGCTCATTACGACCACAACCCACAAGCTTATGTCATCACGCACAAAACCGTGAAGCGTGGAGACGTATTGAAAATCAATCAAGCCAGCGGTGGCGGATTTGCCGTTTCGCTCATGGCGCAATAATCAATAACACCCTTAATGATGAGACATTATCAATATTATTTATTCCTGTTGTTGGCTTTTCTGATGCCAACAAGTAAATTATCATTATCTGCCAAAGTGTTCAACGAAATGGTTTATTCGCCTCAAAAAACTGCATTCAAGCTCAATGCGCCAAGCACTGCCAAGCATGTCGTGCTGCGTTTGTACAAAGAAGGCGAAGGTGGAAAGCCCACAAAGACTGTCAAGATGAAGTCAATGGGCAACGACGTGTGGACAAAAGAGATTAAGGGCGACCTGAAAGGTATGTACTATACCTTTGAAGTATTGGGTTACCAACAGCACAAAGGAGGCGAGACACCGGGCGTATTTGCCAAGGCTGTGGGCATCAATGGCAACAGAGGAGCCATCATTGACCTGCAAACAACCAACCCCGAGGGGTGGGAAAACGATAAGAGACCTGCGCTCGCATCGCCCTCCGACTTAGTGTTATACGAGATGCACGTACGCGATTACACCGATTCGCCTATCTCTCCAGCCGTTCATAAGGGCAAGTTTGTGGGATTGGCTGAACCAAAAGCCATTGCCCACCTCAAAGAGTTAGGGGTGAATGCGGTACACTTGTTGCCTTCGTTCGACTTTGCTTCGGTGGATGAACACCAAACCTCCAACGCCAACTACAACTGGGGATACGACCCAAAGAACTACAATGTGCCAGAGGGGGCATACAGTACCAACGCCAAAGACCCCAAAGTGCGCATCAAGGAGTTCAAACAAATGGTGCAAGCCCTGCACAAGGCGGGCATTCGTGTCATCCTCGACGTAGTGTACAATCACACGTTCGACATCGAAAACAGTAACTTTCAGCGAACTTACCCCGATTACTATTATCGCAAGGACGCAGAAGGCATGTACTCAAATGGGTCGGGTTGTGGCAACGAGACAGCCTCGGAAAAACCTTTGATGCGGCAATTCATGTTAGAATCGGTAAAATATTGGATCAACGAATATCACATCGACGGCTTTCGTTTCGACCTCATGGGCATTCACGACATAGCGACCATGAACGCTATTCGACAGGGAGTGGACAAGATAGACCCGTCTATTTATATCTATGGTGAGGGATGGAGCGCAGGCAGCTGTGCTTATCCTGCTGACAAACTCGCCATGAAAGCCAACATCCAACAACTGCCAGGCATTGCAGCCTTTAGCGATGAGTTGCGCGATGCATTGAGTGGTCCTTTCAGTGACGACAGGAAAGGAGCGTTCCTTGCTGGCATTGCTGGCGAGGAAGAGAGCATTAAGTTTGGCATCGCCGGTGCCATAGCGCACCCACAAGTAGACATGAGCAAAGTGAACTACAGCAAAGTGGCATGGGCAACCGAACCCACACAAATGATTAGTTATGTAAGTTGCCACGACGACATGTGCTTGGTGGACCGACTGAAGGCGTCTATACCCAACATTTCTACCGAAGAAATCATCCGATTGAACTTGCTCGCACAAACGGCAGTGTTCACTTCACAAGGTGTTCCGTTTATGTTGAGTGGCGAAGAGATGCTTCGTGACAAACAAGGGGAACACAACTCGTACAAATCTCCCATAGAAATCAATCGGTTGGATTGGGACAATTTGCAGCGTTACCCACAGGTGTTCAGCTATTACAAGGGTCTCATTGCATTGAGAAAGCAATACCACGCATTCCGTTTGGGCAACGCCGAGGCTGTGCGTCAGCATCTTACATTCCTCCCAACAGAGCCATGCTTGGTGGGTTATCGCTTGTTTGATGTCCCCACCAACAGTTACATCTACGTGCTGCTCAATGCCAACAAGACCGAGAAACAGGTATCCTTACCGGCTGGAGCGTACAACGTACTGTGCTACGATGGTGTCATTGATGTCAATGGAACAGAGAAATTGATGCTCGATGAACATGCCGACAAGGCCATTGTCCCTGCCCAATCAGCCATGATTCTAAGAAAACAGCAGTAAAAAGAAAATAAGATGAAGAAGTTATTATTTGTCATTTGCCTTTTGACACAGACTTTTACGACGTATGCCCAAATGCAAATAAACCGCATTGACCCAACCAATTGGTTTGTTGGGATGAAGGATGCGAGTTTGCAACTCATGGTGTACGGCAACGACTTGCACGGCACTCAAGTAACCACCCGTGACGCTGGCGTGCAAATAGACAGTGTGGTACAGATGCCCAACGCACATTATTTGTTGGCTTACCTCAACCTGAAGGACGCCAAGCCAGGCACCATCACACTGTCGTTCACCAAGGGAAAGAAAACCAAAAAGGTGAAATACGAGCTGAAGCAGCGGGAGATGAGTGGCGACAAGCGCATGGGATTCACCAATGCCGATGTGCTGTACATGCTCATGCCCGACCGGTTTGCCAACGGAGACACCAAGAACGACCAGATAAAAGGCATGAACAAATATGTTTGCGACCGCACAAAACCCAGTCTGAGACATGGGGGCGACTTGGAAGGCATTCGCAAACACCTCGATTACTTCACCAATTTGGGGGTTACCGCCCTATGGTTCACGCCCGTATTGGAAAACAATTCGCCCGACACCAACAACTTTAGTACCTACCACGGCTATGCCACGACAGATTATTATAAGGTAGACCCACGCTTTGGCACCAACGAGGAATATCGCCAGCTCATTGACGAAGCCCACCAAAAAGGACTTAAAGTGGTGATGGACATGATATTCAACCACTGCGGATTTGAACACCCATGGCTCAAAGAATTGCCCTCTGACGATTGGTTGAACGTGCCTGAATGGCTCGAGGAGGGCAAGAAGACAGGAAAAGACGAGAAGACAGGCATGTCAAATGGAACAAAAACCGACTCCAAGTATTTGCAGACCAGCTATAAACTCACGCCCGTACTCGACCCATACGCTTCGAAAATAGACCTAAAAGAAACCGTTGACGGATGGTTTGTACCCTCCATGCCCGACTTGAATCAGCGCAATCCGCACGTCATCAAATACCTCATCCAAAACAGTATATGGTGGATAGAGACTGTAGGCATCGATGGCATCCGCATGGACACCTATCCTTATGCCGACCGCAAAGCCATGGCACTGTGGATGAAGACGCTCAACGAGGAGTATCCTAACTTCAACGTGGTGGGCGAGACATGGAACACAGAACCCGCTTATACCGCAGCTTGGCAAAAAGACAGCAAGCTGTCGGACATCAACAGCAACCTAAGAAGTGTCATGGACTTTAGTTTCTTTGAGAAAATCAACAAAGCGAAGAATGAAGAAACCGATGGCTGGTGGGACGGACTGAATAGGGTTTACAACTCACTGGTGTACGATTATCTTTACGAAAATCCGAAAGATGTCATGGCTTTCATCGAGAATCACGACACCGACCGATTCTTAGGTAATGGACAAGATGTCGCCGCACTGAAACAAGCCTTAGCTCTTTTGCTCACCATGAACCGCACTCCGCAGCTGTATTACGGCACCGAAGTGCTGATGAATGGCACCAAAGAGATAACAGATGGTTATGTGCGACAGGATTTCCCGGGTGGTTTCCCGGGCGATATACACACGGCATTAACGGTAGAGGGCAGGTCAAAGGCACAAAACGACATGTTCAACTGGCTCAGCAAGCTGCTGCATTGGCGACAAGGCAATGAAGTGATAGTCCAAGGAAAGCAGATTCAGTTCATTCCTCATCAAGGGGTGTACGTCTTAGCACGCCAACATCAAGGTAAAACGGTGCTGACCATCCTCAACGGAACTTCGAAAGAAGCCCAGTTGGACGTGAAGCGTTATGCCGAGATCATTGGCAAATCAACCACTGCCCATGACGTGATTAGCGGAGAAAACGTGGATATAAGCAGAGATATAACTTTGGCTCCACGCCAAACTCTTGTCATTGAATTATAGGTAGGAAGGTAGTTAACGAGAGTTAGCGGGGAGTTAAAAAGGAGTTAGCGGACATTAGTTCGGCAGAACAATAGAAACGAATGCTTTTTTAGTCAATCACAAAAAAGCTATTGTCCACTAACTCCTTTTTAACTCTCCGTTAACTCCTTTTTAACTCCCCAGCCACTTCTTTTTAACTCCCCACCAATTCCTTTTTAACTCCCCACTAACTCCTGTTTACTCCCTGTTTACTCCCGACAACTCCCATCAACCTTCCTTCGCCCCCACCCTTTGCCCTCGTTGCGAGATGTCAAGAAGAATCTTCCCGGCCTAAAACCGAGATATTTTTCTTTACAAACATACCTTTCAAAATTTCATTATTTGACAACAGCAGTGCGTTTGGTTTCAAATACGCCAAGAATAAGGCACATTTATATCTCATTATCACACAACTCGTTATAGCATTACGGCTGTAAATAGCAATTCTCTCATCAGTCTTGTTTTCTCAAAAGCATTGCTTTAGCAAGCTAATATGCATGCTTTTGCGATACAACAGCATACTTGTAAGGGCGCTAAATGACGTATTTTGGAGGCTAATTTTGTCGTTTCGGGGGTTAAAAACACTTTTTTCAGGCTAAAAAGCTCCTTGCTTTCATCCGCCTGGCCTATTGTTTTTCTCCAGAAAGAAAATTCAGAAGGGCTGTTTTTGGGCCTTTTTTTTGTAAAAATAATTGAAGTTTTCAGTCTGTCCCCCCTTCGTTTCACTTTATTTTTGGGTATTCTACCAGTTTCTCCAATAAGTCGATTTTAGCCCAAGGTTACTATTCAGCGATGATTTGCAAGAAAAATCTTACAGCGGAATAGGACCGAATCAGACCATTCTTACTACCACTGAACAGCTTCAAATCCATCGTAAAATGTTAATATTTGTTTTTTTTGCGTGAACTTTATTTAATTACTGTATATTTGCGAATAAAAGGAAAACTTAATAAAAACATAGTTGTTAATCCTTTAATAATTTATTATATTTATGGCAACATTTAGGACAACAATGCTAATGGCATTGGCATTATCCTCCGCCAGTCTTTCGTATGCAGACGCTACTGTTACCCCCATGGTGACTACGGCTCAGCAGCAGGCTGCGTGTAAGGGTACTATTATGGATGCGAAAGGCGACCCTATCATTGGGGCGTCTATCGTAGTGAGTGGACAAAAGAAAGCCACGATTAGTGACGTGGATGGTAACTTTACGCTGCCAGATGTGGCAACGGGAACCACGCTCACCATTTCGTATGTGGGCTACAAGACCCAGACGGTGGTGTGGAATGGGAAAGATCTCTCCATCACGCTGCTCGACGATGCCGAAAATCTTGAGGACGTAGTGGTAGTGGGTTATGGTACTCAGAAGAAGGTAAACCTTACGGGTGCCGTGTCGGTAGTGAACAAGAAGACATTAGAGTCGCGCGCCGTCACCAGTGTGGCACAGGCGTTGCAAGGTGCCGTACCAGGACTGAACTTCACCGTGGGTAACGGTGGTGGCTCATTGGACCGCCGTATGTCTATGAACATCCGTGGTACGGGTACCATCGGTGAAGGCTCCAACGCTTCGCCACTGGTGCTGATCGATGGTACCGAAGGCGACTTGTATTCGTTGGCACCCAACGACATCGAGAGCATCTCTGTATTGAAAGATGCCTCAGCAAGTGCTATTTATGGTTCACGTGCAGCCTTTGGTGTTATTTTGGTGACAACCAAGAGCGGTAAGGACGGGCGCGCAAGTATTTCGTACAACGGTAACATGCGTTTCTCAACGGCTACACAAGTACCAGAGATGCCCAACTCGTACGACTTCGCACGCTATTGGAACGATGCAGCTGCCAACAATGGTGAAGGTGCGCCGTTTAATGAGGAAACGCTGAAAAAGATTCAAGACAACATCAACGGAACGCTCAAGGAAGAAGACAAAGGTCTTACTAAGTGGAGAGGTTATGCCGCTAATGAGCCATGGGCGATGTACACTGGTTCTTGGGCAAACACCGACTGGTTCAAGGAGATGTACAAGAGCAACGTACCCTCACAAGAGCATAACGTTTCTATCAGCGGTGGCGCAAAGAACGTGAACTACTATGTAAGTGGTACATGGCTTAACCAGCACGGATTGATACGCCACGGCAAGGACGTACTCAACAAGTACAACTTTACAACGAAGGTGAACGCTGATGTCACCAAGTGGCTCTCCATCTCGTACAGCAACAAGTGGAACCGTGAGGCATACAATCGTCCATCATACATGACGGGACTGTTCTTCCACAACATCGCACGGCGTTGGCCTACCAACCCCATCTACGACCCACACGGACATTATGTGCATGGCAACGAGATTATCCAAATGGAAGATGGCGGTTTGGACAAAACCACCACAGACAAGCTGTTTCAGCAACTGGTGTTTGAGTTCAAGCCACTCGCTGGCTGGAAGATTCGTTTGGAGGGCAATTACAACACCACCAACTATCACAACCACTGGGACGTACTGCCTATCTACTATCACGACCCACAGGAGCTGCTCACCCCAGCTGCATGGAGCGGTGACTACAAGGCAGGCAAGTCGAACGTAGGCGAGAGCATGAGCCGCACCAATTACTTCAACGGTCGTTTCTACACCGAGTATGCGTTCACGCTCAACGACAAGCATGACCTGAAGTTATTAGGTGGTTTGGACATGGAATCGAACCTGTACACCACATTGTCGGCATCGCGTGCCGACCTCATCACACCCTTGGTGCCTACGCTCAACAACGCCACTCACAAGGATGTTCATCCCGGCTTTGGCAACAATCAATGGGCAACCATGGGTATGTTTGCTCGTGTGAACTATGCTTATGATTCTCGCTACTTGGCTGAGTTCTCTATCCGCCGCGACGGTTCTTCACGTTTCATCGGTGACAAGACATGGGCTACTTTCCCGTCGTTCTCTTTGGGTTGGAACATGGCACGCGAGGCATTCTTTGAACCACTAACCAAGATTGTACAGACGTTGAAGTTGCGTGGCTCATGGGGAACATTGGGCAACACCAACGTCCAGGCACTATATCCATGGTTCCTCAGCCAGCCAGTATGGGCAACATCTTCAAGTTGGCTCATAGACGGACAGAAACAAAACGTAGCAGGTATGCCTGGATTGGTATCGCCAAATCTGACATGGGAAACCGTACGTTCTTGGAATGTGGGATTGGATTTCGGCATGTTCGACAACCGATTGCAGGGTAACTTCGACTACTTTGTGCGCAACACAAGCGACATGGTGGGACCCGCTCCCGTAAAACCTTCTATCTTGGGCGCAGGACAACCTAAAGAAAACAACAGTGACTTACGCACCAATGGCTGGGAGCTGGAAGTGAGTTGGCGCGACCATGTTGGTGATTTCAACTATGGAGTGAAGTTAGTAATGTCTGACGACATACAAACCATTACACGCTACTACAATCCTAACCGCTTGCTGTCACAATGGTGTGAAGGCCAGAAGATGGGCGACATTTGGGGATATCAAGTAGAGGGTATCGCACAGTCGGACAAAGAGATGAGCGACTGGCTTGCTAACAACAAACCATCATGGGGCTCGAACTGGGCTGCTGGTGATGTGATGTACAAAGACTTGAACGGCGACAAGAAAGTGAACAACGGTGAGAACACCTACGATAACACTGGCGACTTGACCGTTATCGGTAATTCAATGCCACGCTATCGCTTTGGTATTACCATGGATGCAGCGTGGAAAGGATTTGACTTCCTGCTCTTCTTACAAGGTGTAGGCAAGCGCGACTTCTGGGACAACTCTCCTTACAGCACTGGTGCTAACCACGGTATGTGGCAGGCAGCCGCCTTCAAAGAGCATTTGGACTACTGGCGTCCAGCAGATGATAAGAACTTCGGTCCTAATCCTGGCGCCTTCTATCCACGTCCTCTCTTCGGTAATGGAGGGAAGAACTTCCAAACCAGCGACCGCTATTTGCAGAATGCAGCTTACATGCGCATTAAGAACATTCAGTTGGGTTATACCTTACCGGTTGAATTGACCAGCGCATGGGGATTTACCAGAGTTCGGTTCTATGTTTCGGCAGAGAACTTGTACACGTTCACTAAATTGAATAAAATCTTTGATCCAGAAGCAACAGGTGGCGACTGGGGACCAGGAAAGATTTACCCTCTGCAAAGGGTTTTGTCTTTTGGTTTGAATCTTAACTTTTAATAATTGGAAATTATGAAATACGGTATAAAAAATATTTTAAGTGGAGGAATGGTCATGGCATGTACCAGCTTGATGCTGACAGCGTGCAACGACTTCTTAGACAGGGCACCTCTGGATCAAGTGTCTCCCGGCGACTACTACAAAAACGCCGACCAATTGGGTACGTTTACATGGAATTATTATCAAACTATCTTTCCCAACAACATTGGTTGGTGGGCAGGTGTAGCCACTTACGACAACGGAACCGACAACCAGGCAACGACCAACGGTAATGCAAGCATGTTCTTGCAAGACCAGTGGAAGGTGCCTACGGCAGGCGGCATCGGCTTTAACGCCATCCGTGATGTCAACAAATTTATCAATGAGCAGGAAGCTAAGATAAAAGCGGGAGCCGTAGAAGGTGACAAAAAGCTGATAGAACAATACATGGGCGAGGCTTACTTCATCAGAGCCATGCTCTATTACGGCAAGCTGCAAAACTATGGCGACTTCCCTATTCAATTAAAGGAACTGAACATTGATGCCGACTTGGCGGAGGCAAGCAAGCGCATGCCTCGTAACTTGGTGGCACGCCAGATATTGTCAGACATGGACAAGGCTATATCTATGTTGCAAGAAAAACCAGCCAATGGCGGAAAATTGCGCATCAACAAGTATGCCGCTTTGGCGGTGAAGTCGAGAATGGCACTATATGAAGGTACCTTTGAAAAATACCACAGAGGTACTGGACGTGTGCCTGGTGATGCCAATTGGCCAGGAAAGGACAAGGCTTGGAACAAAGACTTCAAGATTAACCAACAAGAAGAAGTTGACTTCTTTTTAACGCAAGCCATGGATGCCGCCAAGCAGGTGTCTGATGCTGTTGGGCTTTCGACAGTGAACAGTCATCAAATGAATCCTACAAAGAGTGGTGAGTATGGTGGTTGGAATCCTTACTATGATATGTTTGCTTCGCCTGATTTGAACAAATATCCAGAAGTGTTGATGTGGAGACAGTTTAATGCAGATATCAGTGTGGCTCACCTTACATCCAACAAGTTGCGGACAGGTTCGCAGACGGGATGGACAAGAGGCTTGGTAGAGTCGTTCTTGATGAAGAATGGTCTGCCTATCTACGCCCGAGAATCTGGATACCAGGGTGACAAGTCGATTGACTTGGCAAAGACCAACAGGGACGAGCGTCTGCAATTGTTTGTATTTGGCGAATCAGACGTGTTGGCTTCAGACCCGAATAGTATTACGGTATATAATGAGCAAGCAAAGAAAAAGAAACTACCTACAGTTGAGCTTGTCAAGTTGGGCATTGCCAATATCATCATAGAGAATGCCGAGAGCAAGGACAACACTGGCTACAGACAACGTAAATTCTACAACTACGACCCAGCCATGCAGTTGGGACAGACTTTCTCGGATGTCTCAGGACAGATATTGGTACGCGTGGAAGAAGCAATGCTCAACTATATCGAGGCTTCTTACGAGAAGACAGGTGGTATTGATGCCACGGCACGGAAGTATTGGACTCAATTGCGCGAACGTGCTGGCATTACAGCTTCTATTGAAACAACCATCAACGCTACCGACATGAACCGCGAAGCAAACGTAAACACACCTTCATACGACTGGGGTGCATTCTCGGCAGGTAAGCCTATCAACGCTACACTGTATTCTATCAGACGTGAGCGCAGAAGCGAGTTGGCTGGTGAGGGTTATCGTTTTGATGACCTCATTCGTTGGGCTGCTTTGGATCAGGTGAAGAATTACCAAATAGAAGGTGTGAACTTCTGGGATGAGATGTATAAGAATAAGGTGTTCGAGTATAAAGCTAAAGATGACAAAGGCAATGAAGTGGTGAAGAGCTATATCGTTGCTGATGGTGACGACAAGGCTACCATGTCTTCTAAGGAGCTTACAAAGTACTATCGCCCTTATCAGGTAAACAAGAAATACAACCTGTATGATGGATATACATTCTATCAGGCTCACTACCTGTCTCCTTTCTCTATTCAGGAGATGAAGGTCTGTTCGCCAGATGGTTCAGTAGAAAATACATACCTTTACCAAAATATTTATTGGCCGACAACTCCTAATGGAGAGGCTGAGAAGTAAGAGCAGTAGTTTATTTATGCAATATTTTAGTGGGAGGCAGTCAACCAAGAGCGGTGATTGCCTCCCGCCTTGCTTGAGTGGTATAAGGATGGTGATGTGCAATTTGCTTGTCCTATGCTTATATTTCATTAATCGCCTCATGTGCCATGTTAACAATACAAAATACCGTTAAATAACTTTAATTAGAAAAATTGGTTCATGAACACTTTTTGCATATTGACATATAATGTGTACTTTTGCAGACCGATTATTTCGGGGATGAACTTAGAGTCCCCTGTGCGGATGTGTTAATAGTGGTGCTTTTGGCCGAGCATCACGGTTAGTGAATCGTTCGTACATGAGTGAAATAAAAACGTTTTTTAGTAGTAAAATTTAAATTTTTAATGGACACATTAAGTTACAAGACTATTTCCGTCAACAGGGAAACAGCTCAAAAAGAGTGGGTCGTAGTAGACGCAACCGACCAGATTGTTGGTCGCCTTTGCTCAAAGGTCGCTAAGTTGCTGCGTGGCAAGTACAAGCCAACTTTCACTCCTCATGTTGATTGTGGAGACAATGTCATCATCATCAATGCCGAGAAAATCAAGTTCTCTGGCAAGAAAGAAACAGACAAACTTTATACACGTTATACCGGTTATCCTGGTGGACAGCGTTTCAATACCCCTGCCGAGCTTCGTACTCGCAAGAACGGTGTTGACAAGATTGTTCGTCATGCCGTGAAAGGTATGCTGCCAAAGGGTCCATTGGGACGTTCTTTGCTGAGCAACCTGTATGTATTCGAAGGCGCTGAGCACGACAAGGCTGCCCAGAAGCCTAAGGCTATCGATATTAACCAGTATAAATAATAAGGAAAGATGGAAGTAATCAATGCAATAGGCCGCCGCAAGAGCGCCATCGCTCGCGTATACCTCACTGAAGGTACCGGCAAAATAACGATTAACAAAAAAGATATTGAAACCTATTTCCCATCAGCTATCTTGCGTTATGTGGTTAAACAGCCATTGGAAGCACTTGAGGTTGAAGGAAAATATGACATCAAGGCCAACCTTGATGGTGGCGGATTCACAGGTCAGAGCCAGGCACTTCGCCTCGCCATTGCCCGTGCGCTCGTCAAGTTGAATGCTGAAGATAAGAAGGTGTTGAAGGACAATGGATTCTTGACACGTGACAGCCGTGCTGTTGAGCGTAAGAAGCCAGGACAGCCAAAGGCCCGTCGTCGCTTCCAGTTCAGTAAGCGTTAAAAATGAGTTTGTAAGTTTTTTAGTTGCTTTAGTTTTTTAGTTGCATAGTTACTTGGTCGTTGACAGGTTTTAGCCTCATCATTGCGTTTATCGTATTTGACACATTTCTTATATGTTTATGAGCTAAACACCAGACCACAGGACTAATAAAAGACTCAAGAACTTAAAACTCAGAAACTCAAAAACTCATGTTTAGTATCTAAATCCTCGAGATTTCCCATGCGTGGCGAACTACTCGAAGATTGGTTCTAATCAACTAAAAAGAAAGTAAACAATTTAATAAAAAGAAAAATGTCAAGAACAAATTTTGACCAATTATTGCAGGCAGGTAGCCACTTCGGACACCTCCGTCGCAAATGGAATCCAGCCATGGCTCCTTATATCTTCATGGAGCGCAATGGCATTCACATCATCGACCTGAACAAGACGGTTGCTAAGATTGACGAAGCAGCCGAAGCTTTGAAACAGATTGCGAAGTCTGGCAGGAAGATTTTGTTTGTCGCTACTAAAAAACAAGCTAAGGACATCGTAGCCGAGAAGGCCGCATCTGTAAACATGCCATACGTGAACGAGCGTTGGGCTGGTGGTACACTGACCAACTTCCCAACCATTCGTAAGGCTGTGAAGAAAATGACAAACATCGACAAGTTGATGGCTGATGGCACGTTCGCAAACATCTCCAAGCGTGAGTTGCTTCAGATTACACGCCAACGCGCCAAGTTGGAGAAGAACTTGGGTTCTATTGCCGACCTTACACGCTTGCCTTCGGCACTGTTCGTCGTTGACGTAATGAAAGAACATATCGCTGTGAAGGAAGCCAATCGCCTGGGCATCCCTGTGTTCGCCATCGTTGACACCAACTCAGATCCTAAGAACATCGATTTCGTGATTCCCGCAAATGATGATGCGAAAGATTCTGTAGAAGTAATCTTAACTGCTTGCTGCCAAGCCATCGCAGAGGGTTTGGAGGAACGCAAGGCTGAAAAGGCTGACGAAAAGGCAGCCGCCGAGCAACAAGAGGAAGCTGCAGAGGCTAAGCCAAAGCGCGCTCGCAAAGCTCGCAAGCAGACCGAAGAGGCTGAGAAGGCTGAAGGAACAGAGGAAGTAGCTGAAAAGGCTGAGCCTGCAAAGGAAGAAAACAAGGAAGCTGAAGCTAAAGAAGAAGCTCCTGCTGCTGAATAATCATATTGAATAGAGAAGAACGAAGGGGGAAAGGTATGTTCTTTACATATCTGGTGGTCTCTTCATTCTTCTCTGTCATTTTTTATAATAGAATTATATTAACCCAAAAAATAAGATTTTTATATTATGGCTGTAACAATTGCTGATATACAAAAGCTTCGTAAAATGACCGGCGCTGGTTTGGCTGATTGCAAGAAAGCGTTGACCGAAGCTGCTGGTGACATGGACAAGGCTGTTGAGTTGGTTCGTGAACGCGGACTGGCTATCGCTGCCAAGCGTTCTGATCGTGAAACCTCAAACGGTTGTGTGCTTGTGAAAGTTGACAAAGACTTCGCTGCAATGATTGCCTTGAAGTGCGAAACCGACTTCGTGGCTAACGGCAAGGACTTCATCGAGTGTACACAAAACATCCTCGACGCTGCCGTTGCTGCTAAGGCCAAGACCATCGATGAAATCCTTACTTTGAAGCTCGCAGATGGAAAAGATGTTGCCACAACTGTTAAACTTCGTTCTGGTATCACAGGCGAGAAGATGGAGTTGGATGGCTATCGTTTCCTCGAAGGAGAAAACATCGAGGCATACAACCACATGAACAAGAACATCTTGTGCACGATGGTTCAAACCAACAAACCTGCCGAAGAGCAGGCTCATAACATCGCCATGCAGGTTGCTGCGATGAACCCTGTGGCCTTGAATGAAGAAAACGTTTCGCAAGAAGTGAAAGATGCTGAGTACAAGGTGGCCGTAGAGAAGACCAAAGAAGAGCAGATTGAGAAGGCTGTTTCAGCCGCATTGAAGAAAGCTGGCTTCAACTTGTATATCGCTGAGAGCGAGGAACACATGGAGGAAGGCCTCCGCAAGGGTGAGATCACCGCTGAGCAAGCAGAAGAGATTCGTAAGATTAAGGCTGAAACAGCAGCTGACAAGAAGGAGCACTTGCAAGAAAACATGATTCAGAATATTGCTAAAGGCCGTATGAACAAGTTCTTCAAGGAAAACTGCTTGTTGAACCAAGAATATATCCAGGACAGCAAAATCACTGTTTCTGAATATCTGAAACAGGCTGACAAAGATTTGGAAATCGTCGACTTCAAGCGTTTTAGCTTGCGTGCAGATTAAGAAATAGCTTCCAAGGAAGGAAGATACATGACATAGAAAAGTCCGGTTGAGTACCTCTCAATCGGGCTTTTTGCATTTATCTTCGCTACTTATTCTAATTTGTAGTATCTTTGCAGCATACCAAATTGCAGCTGCCGGCTGCGTAGAATCAATAGAAAGAATCAAAAGGATGAAGATATTTGCCGTTGGAATGAATTACGCACAGCACAATAAAGAGCTGTTGGGAACGTTATCAAAACCAGAGAATCCAGTGATTTTCATGAAGCCTGACTCGGCTTTACTCAAAGATCATAAGCCGTTCTTCATTCCCGATGACTTGGGGAGGATAGAATACGAGGCCGAAGTGGTCGTGCGGATTTGTCGATTAGGTAAGACTATCTCAGAACGATTTGCCCATCGTTACTACGACGCTGTTACGCTGGGAATAGATTTCACCGCCCGTGAGCTGCAACAAAAGTTACGCTCAGCAGGACAGCCTTGGGAGCTATCCAAAGGATTTGATGGTGCGGCAGCGTTGGGTGACTGGATAGATGTAGGCAAGTTTCGCAACATACAGGCGCTCAATTTCCATCTTGATATCAATGGACAGACGGTGCAACAAGGGTTCACGGGCGACATGTTGTATAAGATTGATGAGCTGATAGCTTATATCAGTCGATATTTCACCTTGAAAACTGGTGATATCTTGTACACCGGCACGCCTGCGGGAACGGGAGTGGTGAAGGTAAACGACCATTTGGAGGGGTATCTGGCAGACCGGAAAGTGCTTGAAATGAATTGTAAATAAACACAGAATTAGAACGCGTGTTGAGAGAAATCAAATTTCTTGTTATTGGTTTTTTGTCGCTTTTGTGCTTGAGTCTTTCTGCTCAAGAGCGTTTTTTTAACTTGACGGCAGCCGACGTGAAGATAGATTCACGGTTGCCACATTTTGCCCATTCCTTTGCACTGGGCGATCAATACGCTGACTCTTCCTATTCCGTTTCTATTCTCTATCCCGAATTCATTGATATGACATCGGCCGATGTCGCACGATACAGACAGCTTTCTGATGCACCATTGCCAGCCTTACCACCTATCCGACAACGGTTGGCTTTGGATAGAAAGAAGGGATTGTTGGAGGTAGACTTCTGCCCTTTGGTGTTTCGTGACGGCAAATATCAAATCTTGGTCAGCTTCATGCTGCGATTAGAAGCCCAACCACGCAAGCAATCGCTGCGACATGCCGCCGCGCAGACAAGAGCAGGCGGCTCAAGTCGTTATGCGTCCCATTCGGTATTGGCATCAGGAAAGTGGGCAAAAATACGCATACCCGCATCAGGCGTGTACCGGTTAACGGATGACTTGATTCGTAAAGCCGGCTTTACAGATAATAATAAGGTGAAAGTTTATGGCTATGGCGGTAGGTTACAAAACGAGAAACTGGTTGCTGAAGAGTTGGTGGCAACCGATGATTTGAAGGAAGTTCCCACATGTTGGGTTGATGGGCGTCGATTGTTTTATGCATACGGGCCGGTGTCATGGGATTCCAACACAGCTACTCGCCGCACTCGCAACCCCTATTCAGACTATGGCTATTACTTTTTAACGCAGACAGATGACACACCTACGTCTGTCGATTCTACGGCATTTCTGGCATCTTTCTATCCTTCGCCTGACGATTATCACACCCTTTACGAAGTTGACGCACATGCATGGTATGCTGGCGGGCGCAACTTATTTGACCCCAATCCCATCCCAGCAGGTTCTTCCAAGACTTTTATCATCCCGTCTAAGGCGGGTCAAGGCCATGCTAAGATGTCGGTAAATCTATCAGCTGGCACCGCATCTCAGGCAACTGTTGCCTATCAGAATACCGAATTGGGGACGTTGAACATTCGTTTAAGAGACCATGATAGTGGAAATGAAGCGGGTGCGGTATATGAAATCAACAGAACAGGGACGACTGATTCTGTCAAGATAACCACAAACTCAGGCGGTCCAATTCGCTTGGATTATATTTCTTTAACGTGGCAAAAGCCTTTGCCAGCACCACAACTCAAAGGAACCACTTTCCCTGTCCCTGAATATGTTTACAACATTACCAACCAAGACTTGCATGGAGATGGTTTCGCCGACATGGTCATCATCATTCCTACCAGTCAAAAGCTGCGCACGCAGGCTGAACGTTTGAAGGCTTTCCACGAACAAAACGATGGCATGCGGGTACGCATCGTGCCGGCAGATGAACTTTACAACGAGTTCTCGAGCGGCACTCCTGATGCCAATGCCTACCGCAGATACCTCAAGATGCTGTACGATCGGGCACAAACCGAAGCTGACATGCCGAAATATCTGTTGCTGTTTGGCGATTGTGTCTGGGACAACCGAATGCTGACGGCCAACTGTCGCAACCTCAATCCTGATGATTACCTACTTTGTTTTGAAAGTGAAAATTCGTTCAACGCACTTCATTGCTATGTAGACGATGGCTTTTTTTGCGCTTTGGACGACGGAGAAGGTTTGAATACCAATTTCTCAGACAAGCAAGATGTCGCCGTGGGGCGTTTTCCTGTGAAGACAGAAGCCGAGGCCAAAGTGATGGTTGATAAGGTTATCAACTATGTGAAAAACAAAAATGGCGGTGCATGGCAAAACACCTTGGTATTCATGGGCGATGATGGCGAGGACAATCTGCACATGCGTGACATCAATGCCACGGCCGATGCCATCTCAACACAATATCCCGATTATTTGGTTAAGAAAATCATGTGGGATGCATACGTTCGCGAAACTTCGTCTACAGGACATGCCTATCCAGAGGTAACTCGACTGATTAAACAGCAGCAGGCGGCAGGAGCCCTCATCTTGGATTACGGTGGACATGGGTCAGAAATGCAGATTTCCCATGAAAAGGTATTGAATTTAAGTGATTTCCAGTCGTTCAATAATCCTAATCTTCCCCTGTGGGTCACTGCTTCGTGTGACATCATGCCTTTCGATGGCGTCGCTCCAACCATTGGTGAGGCAGCTGTACTCAATCCAAAGGGCGGTGCCTTGGCTTTCTTTGGTACAACTCGTACCGTTTGGGCTTATTACAATGCCCTGATCAACACCTCTTTCCTGCGACACGTGTTGAGCAAGGACCATGCAGGGAAACCGATTACGATAGGTGAAGCTCAACGCTTGGCCAAGAATGAGATGATTGATACTAAACGCGACTTGACCGACAACAAACTGCAATATTCATTGTTGGGCGACCCAGCCGTGGCACTTCATCAACCCACCTTAAAGGTGGTTGTCGATTCCATCAATGGCTCGCCCGTGTCAACTGATGTCAAAGCTTCTCTCAAAGCTGGTGGAACAGCCAAAGTGACGGGGCATGTAGAGTACGCAGCCGACTTCAATGGAACGGTAACTGTAACCATTCGGGATAGTCAGGAAAAAATTGTTGGCCGAATGAACGATGCGGCTGACATCACCAGTCCGTTTACCTATTACGATCGCACCAAGACCTTGTTCAACGGATCGGGCAAGGTTGTTGGCGGAAGGTTTACGTTGACCTTCGCCATTCCGCGAGACATTAATTACACGGATGGCACGGGATTGATGAACTTGTATGCCCTGAGTAACGACCACCAGTTGAAAGCGCACGGTACCAGCGAGGCGTTTACGATTGGAGGCACGGCCGATGTGGCCAACGATTCCATCGGACCATCCATTTACTGTTATCTCAACTCGCCGTCGTTCACCAATGGCGATAAGGTGAACAGCACGCCTTATTTCGTTGCGAAAATCATCGATGAGAATGGAATCAATAGTGCTGGAAGCGGCATTGGGCACGACTTGCAGTTGATTATCGATGGAGAAATGTCAAAAACGTATAACCTCAACGATCATTTCGTGTACGACTTTGGCAGTTATACCACCGGAACCACGTATTACAACATCCCCGAATTGGCTCCTGGTCCGCACAAGTTGCAATTCAGAGCATGGGATGTTTTGAACAATTCTTCAACCGCAGAACTGACATTCCATGTCGTCAAGGGTATGCAACCCAACCTGTTTTCGGTCGATTGCACGAACAATCCCGCACGCACCACTACGACCTTCATCATCAACCACGACAGGGTAGGCACACAGGTGGATGTGGAAATTGACGTGTTCGACATGAGTGGCCGCCAACTATGGAAGCATCAGGAACGTGGCGTGAGTACTAATGATGCTTATACTGTTGACTGGGACTTGAGAGTAGACAGTGGGGCACGCTTGCAAACTGGCGTTTATCTCTATCGTGTGTTGCTCTCCTCTGAGGGCAGTCCGAAGGTTTCCAAAGCGAAGAAACTCATCGTGATAGGCAATAATTAACCATCCCGTGCGTTTTTTAATCAATAACAGAAAAGAGTTACTGAACAGAATGAAAACATTTCCAAGAATATTTTGCATGCTGTTGTTTGTCTGCTTTGCCATTACATTGTCAGCACAAGACAAACGAAACATGTTTAATCCAGTCCACTCATCGGTCACCTCACAAATGATTGCACCCGATGCTCGCTCAGCCGGTATAGGTGATGTGGGTGCGGCTACCGATCCTGACGTGGTTTCGCAATATTGGAACCCGGCCAAATATCCCTTCACCATCAGTCGTGCTGGTGTGGCACTCAACTACACACCGTGGCTCCGACAGTTGGTTAACGACATCGATTTAGCCTACCTGGCAGGCTACTATCGCATCGGTGACTATAGTGCCGTGTCGGGTTCGCTGCGCTATTTCTCACTGGGCGAGGTGACAACCAATGTTGACAGAGATGGCAAAGGGGGTGGGATGACCATCAACCCATACGAAATGTCATTGGATGTAGCCTACTCGTTGATGTTGAGTGAGCGATTTTCATTAGGTGCTGCCGTGCGTTGGATTTACTCTGACTTAACTTACGACTTTAAGGATGAAACCACTCCAGGCTCGGCTTTCGCCGCAGACATCTCGGCCTATTATCAAAATTATATCAACATTGGGGAACGTGAAAGTCAGTTGGGCATCGGTCTCAACATCTCAAACATCGGTAGTAAGATAACCTTTGGTGGCAGCGACAACAGTGAATTCATTCCCACCAACCTGCGGTTGGGTGCTTCTCTGATGATTCCCATCGATGAATATAACCGGTTTACCGTGGCAGCCGATGCCAACAAATTATTGGTACCCACCTACCCAAAACAGAATGAGGGCGAGAGTACGGAGGACTACCAGGAGCGTGTACAGAAAGAATATTATGACGTGTCGAGCATCAGCGGTATTTTCAAAAGCTTCAGCGATGCCCCCAATGGTGCGAAAGAAGAGTTGCAGGAAATACAATGGAGCGTAGGTGCCGAGTATGTTTATCACGATCAGTTCGCACTGCGGGCAGGCTATCATCATCAAGCGGAGAATAAAGGTAACCTAAAATATTTTACGGTGGGTGCCGGTTTCAAGATGAGTGTGTTCTCATTGGATGCAGGTTACGTCATTGCCATGGCGAAGAGTAATCCGCTTGATCAAACCCTTCGCTTCTCATTGAACTTTGATATGGATGGGATTAAAGACTTGTTTAGGAGATAAAAATGGCAGCCTCTCCCCCGACCCCTCCCCGAAGGGGAGGGGAGTGAATAGCAAGGCTATCAACATGTAAACTTGTAATCTAGGAGCCTAGAAAATCTAGAACATCTAGGAATCCTAGGAAATCTAGGCAAACTAGATAACTAGAAAAACTAGAAAAACTAGACAACTAGAAATCTAGATACTTGTCAACTCGTAAACTCGTAAACTTGTCAACTAAAAAACTTATACCTTATGCTTCCTATTTTTCGTGTTGGTTTTGGCTATGATGTCCATAAATTAGTGGAAGGGCGCGACCTTTGGCTCGGTGGCATCAAGATAGAGCATTCGATGGGATTGTTGGGACACAGCGATGCCGATGTCTTGATTCATGCCATTTGCGATGCTTTGCTGGGAGCAGCCAACATGCGTGACATCGGTTACCACTTTCCCGATACCTCAGATGAAACCCTTAACATGGACAGCAAGGTGATCTTGCAGAAAACCATGGCACTCATCGCCACCAAAGGGTACCAACTCGGCAATGTTGATGCCACCGTTTGTGCCGAACAACCCAAGATTAATCCCCACATTCCCGCCATGAAGAGTTGTCTGGCCAAGCTGATGCAAACCGATGAAGACAACATCTCCATCAAGGCTACCACCAGCGAGCGCATGGGTTTTGTGGGGCGTCAGGAGGGAATGGCTGCATACGCTACCGTGTTGATAGTGAAGGCATAAGCGTTGGCATCATTCGTCAACGCTTCTATGAGGCAAGTGGTTGTGCGGTTTAGCTGAGCCATTAGTGCTTGCCGTTCTTTGCAACATCCATAAGAAGAGGTATGCTTGACAGGGATGAACACCCTTGTTTCTCTTTACGAAACAAGGAAATGAAACACGACAGCCATCGTCACAACCCGCCTTATTTGCGCCAGCGCAGCCGAAATATGTGTTTCTACGGTGCGTTTGCTGATGTGCAAGGCTTGTGCGATTTCCTGATTTGTCATACCATGTAATCTGCTCATGGTGAATACCCTGCGCCGCTGATCGGGCATTTTGCTGATAACATTTTCGAGAATCGCCTTGAGTTCTTCACTGAAAATCATTTCTTCTAAAGAATTTTCTTCGGGTATACCCGCCTCCGGGTAACATCTTAAATTGTGCTCATGCACTTTCTGTTTGAGGGCATTCAGCGTGCAGTTGCGTGCCATAGCGAACAAATAGGCATCCCAATTGTCAACGATTCCTATTTTATCGCGTTGAATCCACAATTTAAGAAAGATATCCTGCGCAATGTCTTCAGCCTCATTTTCGTCTTTGACGATGGAATAAACGAAATTTCTCACCTTGGCATAATAACGAGTAAATAGCATATCGTATGCTTTTAAGCATTCGATATCCTGGGGGTTGGTTTGCCCTACCGTTATTATTTTCTTAGACATTGAATGGGTCTTATAAGTTTTCTTTTGCGCAAATATACGATAAAAAACAACATCTTAAAAAATATTACATTGATTTTACAAACCCTTCGTGTTGAAAAGCAACTGCTTGGCCAGCGAGATGAGTTGCTGCCAAACGAGCTGTCGGTAATAGTGTAAATCTTCGTGTGTCGCCTAAATTCCGCATGAAAAGTTAATTTTTTATCACAAAAAACGCCCTAAAAACAGCCAGTTGAAACTTTCAAACTGGAAAAAATCAATAGGCAAACAGCATGCAAGAAATGAGTTGAGCGGGTAAGAAAATTCGACTTTGGGTGCAAAAGCAAAGAGTTGACTGCTCAAGAAGCATGACTTTGATGAGCTATCTGCATGCTCTAACCCGTAAAAAGCATGCAGATAACATCCTTAACGCAATGCTTTTGCTCTAAAAAGAGATGAAACGCAAGCCTAAAATGACCGTCAAAATTCATAATATGTTGAGTAGCAGACCGATATAAAAGTTGCGAATGCTTGGCGAATTTGCGGCCCAATGAGCAACTGTTTGCAAATACGCAAAATATGAAGAAGCTCTTTGTCAAAAAAAATCAAATGAGTTACCAGGATGATGTTCAGCTTTTATCTTCACAAGAAGCATCCTTTTGTGTTACCGAAATGCTGCGGTTTATCCTTAAATCCTCGTTTAACATCTTTTAACTGCGTGTGCTGACCGTTATCATTGTCTATTGAGTAAAACCCTAAATCATGAACAAGGAAACCGCATACAAAATCATTAGATATTTTGCAGATGGACTCATTCCGTCTCGCTATCGCCAACAAGTGATGGCGTGGCTCATTGACGAGGCGGACAGAGAGGTGAAAAACGAAGCGTTAAAGCGCGTTTGGGATGAAACCGATGACGTGATGAACGCCGATGCCATGTCGCAGTCGGTTCTGCGAAATCAAGCTCTTCGTGCTCATCATGGCCATCAGGAGCGTGCCCGCCAAATACGATTGAAGGTATTGAAGTATGCAGCTGTTATCTTCTTACCCGTTGCACTATGTTTAGGTACATGGTCTATTGCTTCTAACCAGATGGCTTCCCAAGCCATGCTCACCGAATGTCATGTGGACAACGGTCAAACTAAAGTATTGCGTTTGTCCGATGGAACCCAGGTACGCCTCAACGCAGGTTCTTCTTTGTTTTATCCCCAACGCTTTAATCGTTTTTTTTCTCGGCGTGATGTCTACTTAGACGGAGAGGCACATTTTGACGTTGCTAAAAATAGCAGTCAGCCTTTTATCGTACATGTGGGCAATTTGAAGGTCAAGGTGCTGGGAACCCATTTTAACGTGAAGGCCTACCCTGCCGACGAACTGGTTACCACAACCTTGGAACAAGGAAAGGTGAAAGTTTATGAAGACAAAATCGCCATGACGCTGTTGCCCAATGAACAGGCGGTTTACAATCGCATCAGCGGCAAAATGACGAAGCGTAGCGTGGACAGCGGGAAGTACAATCAATGGATGAACGGTAAATTGTTGTTCGATCAAACACCCTTGAAAGTGATTATTGCCGATTTGCAGCGTCGATACAATGTCTGTATCAAGACCACTCCGGCGGTTGATTTGTCACAACAATTCACCATGGCTTTCAGGGCAGACGAAGGTATTGACGACGTGATGAAAGTGCTGACGAAAATATCTGGAAACTTAGATTATATTCATCAACAACATACAATTACACTTAATGTGAAGAAAGGAGGACACAAAGCAGGCAATATGAAATAATAACATGTGAATATTGAGGCCGCATCGGGGTGATGGTATGAAGAGCAATCACGGATGCGCACGATTAAAGAATCTATATACAAACTAACAATTTATTTTATTTACACAAAGTAATGAAACCTAAGGCTAAAAAAACACGGTTAACGATGATGCCATTCAGCAAAACTTTTTTGGTTGGCGCATTGTTATTTATTTCATCAGCAGGGTTCGCACAAAATCAAGTCATCAAGTTGCAGCAACGCAAAGCAACGCTGAAGACTTTGATTACTGCTATTGAAAAACAG
Source organism: Prevotellaceae bacterium (assembly GCA_028726625.1). Taxonomy (GTDB): domain Bacteria; phylum Bacteroidota; class Bacteroidia; order Bacteroidales; family Bacteroidaceae; genus Prevotella. The sequence continues at coordinate 29,576 of JAQYPT010000028.1, forward strand.
ACCAACAAATCTGTGGACTATGGACAAAATGTCATCAATTTGAAGAAGATAGTCCAAGTAAGTTCTAACAAGATGAAGTTGTCCGATCTCTTACAAGAACTTTTCAAGGGCACCAACGTCGATTACACCATTACCGACCACCACATCTTGATTAGTGAGAAACCTAAAGCTAAAGTAAACAGTTCTGCGCAAGACCAGGCTACCATCAAGGTGACAGGACAGGTGACTGATGCGAATGGCGAATCACTCCCAGGCGTTACGGTGAGAGTGAAGGGCAGCAAGACTGCAACTGCAACCGATATTGATGGAAACTATAGCCTCAATGTTCGTAGCAATGACATACTCGAATTCTCGTATGTTGGATTTGCTACTCGCGAATTCAGAGCTTCTGATGTCACCTCTACTACCGTCTTGAACGAAAGTTCTAAACAACTGGGTGAAGTGGTAGTAACGGCTCTCGGTATCAAGCGAGAGGAGAAGGCGTTGAGCTACAATGTACAACAAGTAAAGAGTGAAGAACTAACTCGTAACAAGGATGCCAACTTTGTCAACTCGCTCAGTGGTAAGGTGGCAGGTGTAAGCATTACCAAAAGTGCCAGTGGTGTGGGTGGTGCTACGCGTGTGATTATGCGTGGTGCAAAATCTATCGAAGGTAGCAACAATGTGTTGTATGTAATAGATGGTATCCCCTTGTTCAACTTCAATGGAGGTTCTGATAGTGGTGTTTTAGGAGAGGGACGTGTCAGCAGTGAAGGCATTGCCGACTTTAACCCTGAAGATATTGAGAGTATCAACGTTTTGGCGGGTCCGTCTGCCGCTGCCTTGTATGGTAGTAATGCAGCGAATGGTGCTATCCTCATTACCACTAAAAAGGGTAAAGAGGGGAAAATGGAGATATCATTCTCTTCAACAGCCGATTTTAGCTCTCCCTTACTCATGCCTAAGTTCCAAAACACTTATGGTAACAAAGCTGGCTCCTACGAGAGCTGGGGTGAAAAGCTTGCAACGCCCAGTTCATACGACCCTGCAAAAGACTTCTTCCGCACAGGTACTAACTTTATCAACTCATTGACCCTAAACACAGGTAATGAGTATAATCAAACCTTTGCATCGGTAGCTTCGACTAATTCAAAGGGCATTGTGCCAAACAATACGTACGACCGATTGAACTTTACAGTTCGTAATTCTTCAAAACTCTTTGGTGGTAAGGTTCAATTAGACTTAGGTGCATCGTACATCAAGCAAAAAGACAACAATATGGTATCTCAAGGTGAGTATTGGAATCCTATTGTGGCTGCTTATCTGTTCCCACGTGGCGAGTCGTTTGATGCTATCAAAACGTTTGAGCGCTACGACAATACACGAAACTTCCCATTGCAGTATTGGCCCATATTAGATGGTAAATTTGCCAATCAAAACCCCTATTGGACAGCTTATCGTAATTTATCTCCTGATGATAAAGACCGTTATATGTTCAATGCAGGCCTCACTTATCACGTTTTAGATTGGTTGGATCTTGCAGGTCGTGTACGTTTTGACAGAACTTTCATGACGAGCGAACGAAAGATTTATGCTTCTTCATACGATGTGTTTGCAAAGTCAAAAGGCGCATACGAATACTATAATTATAAAGATCATCAGACCTATGTTGACTTTATTGCCAGTATCAACAAACGTTTTGGCGATTTTAGCTTAGCTTCCAACATTGGTTACAGCTATTCAGATTATGGCTCACTCACCAGAGGCTATGGTGGTAACCTGACGTTGGTACCCAATAAGTTTTCTTTGACGAACATCGATCCTACCGATAGTAAGATTCGCGAGGAAGGTGGCGACAGCAAGGTGCGCAATGTGGCAGCCTTTGCCAGTGCCGAATTAGGCTACAAGAGCATGCTCTACCTTACCTTAACAGGCAGAAACGACTGGAATTCGCGCTTGGTTAATTCTTCTGAAGAGTCGTTCTTCTATCCTTCGGTTGGTTTGTCGGGCATCATTTCTGAAATGGTAAAATTACCCAAAGCCATTTCTTACCTCAAAGTAAGAGGTTCGTTCACCGAAGTAGGTTCGCCTGTATCACGTTCGGGTATGACACCGGGAACCATCACAACGCCTATTTTGGGCGGTAGTTTGAAATCAACCGACATTTATCCGTTTACCGATTATAAGGCAGAACGTACAAAGTCGTATGAGCTTGGTTTGACTGCACGCTTATTCAAAAAGCTATCCTTCGACTTCACATGGTACAAATCAAACACCTACAACCAAACGTTTATCGGTGAATTGCCCGAAAGCTCTGGTTATAAAGCCGTATATTTACAAGCAGGAAATGTGGAGAACCGCGGTGTGGAGATGACTTTGGGTTATCACGACAACTTTGGCGAGTTGGGTTGGAACTCTTCGCTCACCTATTCGCACAACAACAACGAAATTATTGAGATGGTGAAGGATTATACTCACCCCATGAGTCCCAAACCGATTAACATTCCTCAAGTTTCTAAAGACAATGGTCGTGTTATCTTAAAGGTTGGAGGTTCTATCAACGACATCTATGCAAATAAGTTCTTGGCTAAAGATAATCAAGGCTTTATCAATGTTACCTCTTCTGGTGGCTTCAACGTAGAGAATGTAGATCCCGTGTACCTCGGTAAGACCACCCCAGATTTTACGATGGGTTGGAACAACTCATTCTCTTATAAAGGCTTTGGACTAAGCTTCTTAATCAATGCACGTGTGGGCGGTGTTGTTACTTCTTCTACACAAGCATTGCTCGACAAGTTTGGTGTGTCGCAAGCCTCTGCTGATGCTCGTGATGCTGGTGGTGTGCTGATTCCAGAACAGGGAGTGTTCGATGCCAAAAACTATTATAACTTGATAGGCACCGGCGAAACAGCCTTGGCTGGCTATTATACCTATAGTGCGACCAATGTTAGATTGCAAGAGTTAACTTTCAGTTACAAGTTTAATTCTCGTTGGTTCAATAATGTGGTGAAAGATTTAACACTCTCGTTTGTGGCTAACAATCCTTGGATGATTTATTGCAAGGCACCTTTCGATCCAGAGGTGACTCCTTCTACAGGAACTTATGGACAAGGAAACGATTACTTCATGCAGCCCAGTCTGAAGAGTTATGGATTTAGTGTAAAATTTAAATTCTAATCAACTATGAAATTTCTAAGATATAAACAATATATGATAGGTTTATTGGCTTTGTCATTGTTTGCTTCGTGCGACTTTGAGAAAATCAATACCAACGAGTTCGAGATGCTTCCCGAAGAAGGTAAAATGGACGGTATCTCTGTCGGTGGTCCTATAACCGCTTTGCAAAAGTGTGTAGTGCCTGTTGGCACACAAGATGATGGAACGAATGTTGCCAACGAATATCAAGTAGCTTATCATTTGGCTGCCGATTGTTGGAGTGGTTACTTTGCCCAAAACAACAACTGGAACAGCGGTCGTAACAACTTAACTTATTTCTTGATGGACGGTTGGCTATCGGCATCGTACACTTCGGCTTACACCAAAGTGATACCGTTGTGGCAAGACATCAAGATAAAGACTGAGAAAGATTTCCCAGAAGCTTATGCTTTGGCACAAATTCTCAAAGTATCTACTTGGCATAAGGCTACTGATATGTTCGGACCAATTCCTTACAAAGAAGCAGGAAAGGGTCTTATTAGTGTGCCTTACGACAGTCAGGCAGACGTGTACAAATGTATGTTTGAGGATTTGACGAATGCTATTGGCGTGCTGACAAATGCTCTTGAGCATGGTACTACCAAATTGTTGCCCAATGCTGATGCCGTATATGGAGGCAATGTGAAGAAATGGATAGTTTATGCCAACTCTCTAATGCTTCGCTTGGCGATGCGTGTATATTATGCTGACGAGGCCATGTCAAAGAAGTATGTACTGCAAGCGGTGAACAATCCTTACGGTGTAATGCAGTCTAAGGACGATGAAGCCAAGATGGAAAAAGGTGCAGGACTTACCTTTATCAATAACCTTGAGATTTTATCAAATCAGTATAATGAGTGCCGCATGGGCTCATCAATGCAGGCTTACTTAGGTGGATACGAAGATCCACGACTCCCTAAATACTTTACAGAGTCTGAAGCTTATTACGCTCAGGAGTTGGGACAATACGGAAAATACCTGGCAGTGCCAACTGGTAATATAGCTTCGCAGAACGATGTATTTAAAATGGCATCAAGGCCTAATGTAACCAAAACAACCGCCACTTATTGGATGCGCGCATCCGAAGTGTATTTCCTTTTGGCGGAAGCAGCGTTACATGGCATGTCTGTCAATAGCTCTGCTGAAGAATTGTATCGCAAGGGTATTGCCATGTCGTTCGAGGAGAATGGCATTTCTGCCAATGAGGTAGACAGCTATATGAACTCTGGACGTACACCGATGAAATATGAGCTAAGCATGTGGCGTCCTCATGTAAATGTTTCTGAGCCTTCTGTTACAAATGCTACCGTAAAATGGGGTGGCAGTAACGAAGAGAAGTTAGAGAAAATCATGATTCAAAAATGGATTGCACTCTATCCTAACGGACAGGAAGCTTGGAGTGAATATCGTCGTACGGGCTATCCAAAGCTGCACAAGGTAATGGCGAATTACAGCAATGGTGAGGTGGATACCAACATTGGTATTCGCAGAATGCGTTACCCAGCCAATAGGGCTACATCTGATGAGGACAAGCAGAACTTGGACAAAGCGCGTCAGATGCTGCGTGACGGACAGGATAAGGCTGGTACTCGCCTGTGGTGGGATAATAAGAATAAATAATATACTTAAAATCGAAAAATAATGAAACGTTTTAAATATCATCAACTATTTCTCGCTCTTGCGATAGGAATGTTCATGACCTCCTGTAGTGATATGGTTGAACCCGAAGCAAAAGAGTTTGACCATGTAGGGGGTTATAACACCATGAACAACGCAAAGAGCGAACAATATTATGCTGATTTAAGAGCTTATAAGAAAACGGCTAATAACTATGGTCGCCCTGTAGCATTTGGTTGGTATTCTAACTGGTCGCCAGCAGGCACTTACCGTAGAGGCTACCTTAGTTCAATGCCCGACAGTATGGACATTGTGTCTATGTGGAGTGGTGCCCCAAACAGATTTGAAATCACACCAGCACAGAAGGCTGACAAAGAGTTTGTGCAAAAGGTGAAAGGAACCAAACTGTTGGAAGTAACCCTACTCTCTTATATCGGAAAGGGTAGAACTCCTGATTATGTGTACCACGAAGTAGAGAAAAAAGCAGAACAAGAAGGTTGGAGCAAAGACGAAGCACGACTGAATGAAGCAAAGAAACAGGCTCGTTGGAAGTTCTGGGGCTACAATGGTGTACCTGGTTCAGAGAACCATAAACAGGCGTTGGCAAAGTTTGCGAAAGCTCTCTGCGACTCGTTGGTAGCTAACGATTGGGATGGTTATGACATTGACTGGGAAATTGGAAGTGGTGTCTTTGACATGGATGGAACTTTACAAACCAATGAAGACTTGATTTATTTGATTAAGGAAATGAACAAGTATATTGGTCCTAAGAGTGACCCAGAGGGCAATGGGCACAAACTAATTTGTATTGATGGACGATTTCATGGTCTAACCAAAGCCTTAGATGGCTATGTTGATTATTGGATTGCACAATCGTATGGCTGGGTACCCAATTTAGACAGCTATGATTTTGATACCAAAAAGCTGATTATTACCGAGAATTTTGAATCGAGTTTTAGAACAGGTGGTCAGTTGTTGAGGCAGGCAGCTCAAATGCCAACCAATGGCTGTAAAGGAGGCGTAGGTGCTTATCGTTTTGACAACGACTACGACAACACGCCTAATTACAAGTGGATGCGCCAAGCTATTCAGATTAACCAAAAGGTCTATAATGAATGGAAAGCCAACCAAAAGAAAAAGTAGTTTAGTGAATCATCAAAAATGAGTTAACAATGAAAAACAAACATATATGCCGCTCTCTTTTAATGGGAGGGTTAGCCCTCTTGTTAGGAGCATGCAATAACGAGAGCGAATGTGATTTGCTCGCAGAAAAAGTTTATTTTGAGAGCAGTGAATATCAAATAACGATGAAAGAAGAAAAAGATGTGATGGATGTCAATATCACCTCTCGTCTTAGCAATCTTCTATCGTCGGATGTAAACGTATCGTATGAGGTAGCAGAAGAGTCATTGGTAAAAGAGTATAATGCGAAGCATGGTACAGGCTATTTACCTTTCAATGCTCAAAATGCGAAAATAAACACGCCGCAAGCTGTGATTGAAGCAGGTGCGACACATGCCAAACCGGTAGTGCTTTCCCTGTCTGGGTTGAATAGTCTTGAAGCAGGAAAGTCTTATCTCTTGCCTGTTCGAGTGAAATCAAGTAGTGTTCCAACAGTTGCTGGTGAGGATATAGAATATGTTATTTTAGCAAAACCAATCTTAATTAACAAGGTAGGCACGTTTACAAGTCACTATATTTCTGTAAAATTCCCAGCAGGAACTTTCTTTAAATCATTTACCTATGAGGCTTTAGTTTATTCTTCTGGCTGGGGATCTAATAATACCATCATGGGTTGCGAAGGTATCATGATATTACGCGTTGGTGACGAAGGCGGCGGCATTAGTAGAGGTATTTTGCAAATTGCAGGAAACCAACATTATGAATCGCCTGACAAGCTGCCCGCTAACCAGTGGTGTCATGTTGCCATTACTTACGATCAGCCTTCTGGAAAGACCGTTATGTACTTGAATGGTGCCAAATGGGCAGAGTCTACTTGGAACATTGCTGGCTTCGATCCTAATAAGGATGTTGGCTTTAACATTGGTAAGTTGGCAGGATTCCCATGGGGTGAACGTCCATTCTATGGTTATATGAGCGAAATGAGAGTATGGAGCGTGGCTCGTACCGAGAAGCAAATCAAACAATTCATGTTAGGAGTAGATCCTAAGTCTGACGGACTTGAATTGTATTATAAGCTTGATGGCTCTGAGAAAGTAGAGGGCAATATTATCAAGGATGCTGCCAAGAATTTGGATGGAAAGACAAACGGTATTAATATTACTACCTTAGATGAACCTATCTCCATCAAATAATTTTTGAGAGTGATATAAAATGTAAATAAAAGGAGGTGTGCGACCATGCGTACACCTCCTTTTATTTCTATGCCCCAAAGGCATTATTGTACTCATATAAGTGGGCTTAGTAAGCATCCTATATTCGTAGTTTGTGTGAAGTATTTTTCGCAGCTAACCTGCTTGTTGTGCTTTAGATGCGATTCATGTCAGACCGTTGAAAATATGTTGCTCGCCAATCTCAATGCTATTGATCCCCAAACTCAATGCTATTGGACATCAAACTCAATGACTTTGGACACTAAACTCAATGCTATTGGATATCTCCCCCCCAAAACCAATAAAAAATAGGAAAAAAGAATTGAGGTTTTTAGTTAACAAGTTAACGAGGTTTTAGTTAACAAGTTAACGGGTTTACAAATTATCAAGTTTATTAGTTGTCTAGTTGTTTAGTTTTCCTAGAATTCCTAGATATTCTAGAATCCCTAGATTGCTAGTTGACTAGTTGACTAGTTTACAAATTGATAGCTTTGCCATTCACTCCCCTCCCCCTCGGGGAGGGGTTGGGGGTGAGGCTGTTCGTTCCCAGTCTACCTGGTACAATCAGCTGTCCAGGTCTCCTTACCCTTTACATAAAGGATATGAAGTTTAGACTCGTCAATCTTGATTCCCTTCAAACCATCAGACCCTATGCTCACGAAAGTGTTGTCATCTTCTTTCGAAAACTTGATGTTGGTCAGGTCGGGAATGCCATTGTTGAAGTGAAACGAATAGCTGTTTCCCAGTTTGACAACTGTTACTTTGCCGTCATTGGCCGAAATTTTCTTATCTGTTTTGAGGTTTACATACGATATTTTTCCTTTATAAACGTCTGTGAACACTTCGGCCTCTGCTGGATCAGTGTCATCACTACAAGCTACAAATCCCACTGATAAAAGCAGGGCACATAAGAAAATGGATAATGTTTTTAATGTTGTTTTCATAACTTAATTGTTTTAATTGTCGTCACAAATATAGAGAAAATAGAGCAAAAGTTCAAAATAATTTACATTCTTTATCACAGAATGCTCTGTATTTCTGACAAATTGGTGGTTTGTATCCTTGGAATTAGTTTCCTATCAAATTTGTTCACATATAAAAAGGGAGGCGCACACCTGGTGAATGTATCTGAATATCGTTCGTGAACCGTCAACTATGATGCCCCGAAAAAGATAATCTGTTTTCTACCGTTTCATCGCTTTTTTCAATATAAATATGTATTTTTGCAAGGTATAGCCCGTGCGGCTTTGGGCATGTCAGTCATTACTTTTTACTTGACTGCTGTGTCAGGGACAGATAAAACGATACGCAATCATGTCAGAACAGAAACTAAGATTTGCCCTTTTTGGCAACGAATACCAGCCTGAGAAAACAGCTTTCTTCCTGCGAATTATCGAGGAGTTGCAGGCACACGATGCTCATGTGAGCATTGATAGCACGTTTTACGACTTCTTATGTCAAGATGTTCATTTCAAATCGGAAACCGTACAGCGGTTTGAAGGACAAGACTTCGACGCCGATTTTGTAATTTCCGTAGGTGGAGACGGTACCTTTCTCAAGGCTGCCCGACGTGTGGGCATCAAACAAATTCCGCTGATAGGCGTGAACACCGGCAGACTCGGTTTTCTTGCCAACATCCTTCCGAGCGAGTTAAAGGAAGCCATTGCTGACATTTATGCCCACCATTACGAGTTAGAAAGGCATTCGGTCATTCAATTAGAGACCAACGGAGAACCCTTAGACATCAACCCTTACGCCCTCAACGACATTGCTATCTTGAAGCGTGACAATGCGGCGATGATTACCATCCGTGCTTGCGTGAACGAAGACTACTTGGTAACCTACCAAGCCGATGGTTTAGTAATTGCGACACCTACGGGTAGTACGGCATACAACTTGTCAAATGGCGGCCCAATCATGGTGCCATCGACCAGCAATTTGTGTCTCACACCTGTGGCTCCGCACAGTCTTAACATCCGTCCTATCGTGATTAACGACAACAATGTCATTACCCTCACGGTAGAGTCACGTTCACACAACTTCCTCGCTGCCATTGACGGTCGCTCCACAAAGTTAGGTGAGCATACGCAACTGACTATTCGCAAAGCTCCTTTTGCAACCCTTTTCGTCAAACGATTTGGTCAACGTTACTTCTCAACCTTGCGTGAAAAGATGATGTGGGGTGCAGACACAAGGGGATAACACATAGACACAGCAGCTTATGAACATCCGACAATGGTTTAAGATTCCTACCCCCAAATATTCCGCCAAGATCATTTTCAAATGGCTTTGGCGTGCTTGGCGTGGCAATCAGTTGCAGGCTATCCTCAATGCCGCCATTGGTTTGCTCTCCGTAGTGGTGAGCTTAGCACAAGTGTGGGCTGTACAGCATGCCATTGACGTGGCATCTGGACACGCGGAAGGTTCTATCTACTGGTCTGTAGGGGTGATGGCATTGCTCGTTCTTTGCGGCTTCGCCCTGCGTATCTGTTCCATTTGGGTGCGCAACATCTTGGGCATCAAGGCGCAAAACCGTATGCAGCAACGCATGCTCGACCGTATTTTGCGGTCGGAATGGACGGGAAAAGAGTCGCATCACTCAGGCGATGTTCTCAACAGATTGGAGCAGGATGTTGGTACGGTGGTAAGTTTTCTAACCGAAACTATTCCTAATACCATTTCGGTAGTGGCGATGTTTGTGGGCGCATTCTTGTATCTTTTCTCTATGGACAAAGTACTTGCCTTTGTTATCGTAGGCATTATTCCTGTGTTTGTGCTGTTAAGTAAGCTGTATATTGGACAGATGCGAAGGCTTACACGACAGGTACGCGACTCGGATAGCAAGGTGCAAAGTGTGCTGCAAGAGACCATTCAGCACCGTATGCTCATCAAGACTTTGGAGAGCGACAGCATCATGGTGGATCGATTGGAAAGCACACAGAGCGAACTTCGGCATCGGGTGGTAAAGCGAACGGCATTTAGTGTGGTATCAAACTTTATCTTGAACGCAGGATTCTCTGTGGGGTACCTCATCGCTTTCCTATGGGCAGCCTTGCGAATGGCTGACCAAACGCTGACTTTCGGTGGCATGACGGCGTTCTTACAATTAGTAAATCGTATTCAAGGACCAGCGCGCGACCTCACTCGCTTAGCACCTGTGTTTGTCGGAGTCTTTACGGCAGCCGAACGATTGATGGAACTCGAGGAGAATCCTTTGGAGGAACAAGGCGACCCTATCCCCCTGACAGCACCGTGTGGGGTGCGCTTGGAGCACATTACCTACACATACGACGATGGCGACAGTAATGTGATTGAACAGTTAGATTTTGATTTTTACCCTGGTTCGTGCACGGCTGTCTTGGGCGAAACGGGTGCAGGAAAGACCACGCTGATACGACTCATCTTGGCTCTGTTGCACCCCAATGAGGGAAAAGTCATCCTATACAATCAACAAGAGCAAAAGGAATTGTCGCCCTTGATGCGCTGCAACTTTGTGTATGTGCCACAGGGAAACACGCTGATGAGTGGTACGATTCGCGACAACTTGCGATTGGGCAAGCTCAACGCTACGGAAGAGGAAATAAAAGCGGCGTTGGAAATGAGTTGCGCCTCGTTTGTCATGGAGCTTCCTGACGGTTTAGACACCGTTTGTACGGAAGCAGGAGGCGGACTGAGCGAGGGACAGGCACAGCGTATCAGCATTGCCCGAGCCTTGTTGCGCAACCGTCCAATCATGTTGTTCGATGAGGCTACCAGTGCTTTAGACCCCGAGACGGAGCGACAACTCTTACACAATATTCTCTCTCATCACGACAAAACCGTGATATTCATTACTCACAGACCTGCGGTAGTAGACTACTGCGACCAAACGTTACATCTACACAAACAATAATTAATCATGAAAAGAATTGTATTTCTCACATTTTGCTTGTTTTGCACAGTTGCAACATTGTTGGCACAAGACGATGATGCCAAGTATGCCACCCAGCTTTTAGAGGTTGGAACTACCGCACCAGATCTTTCACTGCCGACCATCGATGGCAAGAACCTATCACTAAATGATTTCCGAGGGAAGTATGTGGTGTTGGAGTTTTGGGCATCTTGGTGTCCCGATTGCCGCAAAATCACACCAAAGGTGGAAGAGTTGGGAGCAAAATATGCCGACCATGGCGTGGCTTTCATACACGTTTCGTTTGATACCAACAAAGAGGCATGGACCCAATACGTACAGCAAAATTGGAAAAACAAGCAAGCATACCATGTTTGCAACTTTGAGAAAATGAAAGAATCGAAAGTGGCAAAGGATTTTCAAATCAAGTGGATTCCCTCCTTCTATCTTATCTGTCCAGAAGGAAAGATTGTCATGGGAACGGTGATGGTGGAAAAAATAGAGAAAAAATTAGCCGAGCTGGTGCAACTTTCAAAGTCCTGCTGCCGTCTAAAAGCCAAATGATACATCTCAAAGACATCAATAAGACCTATTTTGGCGCACAGCCCTTGCACGTACTCAAGGGCATCACGCTTGACGTAGAGGAAGGCGAATTTGTTTCTATCATGGGCGCATCGGGTTCGGGGAAGTCTACCTTATTAAATATATTAGGCATCCTCGATAATTATGACAGTGGCGAATATGTGCTGTCGGGAACGCTCATCAAGAACCTGAGCGAAAGGCGTGCCGCCGAATACCGCAACAAGATGATTGGCTTCATCTTCCAGTCGTTCAATCTCATCGGCTTCAAAACAGCGGTAGAAAACGTGGAATTGCCCTTGTTCTACCAAGGAGTAAGTCGCAAAACACGCCGTCAACAAGCCCTTGAATATCTCGACAGATTGGGATTGGCGCAGTGGGCAGACCACTATCCTAACGAGATGTCGGGCGGACAGAAGCAACGTGTCGCTATTGCCCGTGCGCTGATTACCAAACCACAGATTATCTTGGCCGACGAACCGACGGGAGCTTTGGACTCGAAAACCAGCGTGGAGGTGATGCAACTGCTCAAGTCGCTCAACCAAGACGAACACATGACCATTGTCGTGGTAACGCACGAGAGCGGTGTCGCCAACGAGACAAACAAAATTATCCATATCAAGGACGGACTGATAGGACGCATTGAGGAGAATCTCGACCATAACTCAAGCCCGTTCGGGACAGGAGGTATCATGAAATAATGCTTAAAATAAGTCGAACATGAGAGACATCTTAACAGAAATATGGGCCACCGCACGACGCAATAAACTGCGTACTACCCTCACTGGGTTTGCGGTAGCGTGGGGCATCTTCATGCTCATATTCCTGTTGGGAGCAGGCAACGGACTGATCAATGCCACGCAACAGAACTCGCATAGATACCTTAATACCTCCATGGTGATATTTGGCGGACAAACGTCAAAGGCACACAAAGGACTAAAAGAGGGGCGCAAGATAGAGTTGAACGACCGTGACATGGAAATCACCCAAGAGCGATTCAGCGACAATGTGGAAGAGGTGGGCGCCGAACTCGACCATGGCAACACGACCATGAGCCATGGAAAAGAGTACACTGCCGCCAACATCAGTGGCGTATATCCCAACGATTACATCATCAACAAGCGCGATATGATCTACGGAAGGTTCATTAATAAGATAGATATCAGAGACCGTAGGAAGTCGATTGTTATCAGTGATGACATGGCGAAGGAGCTTTCACCCACGGGAAGTGTGGCAGATATGCTGGGGCAAATCGTGAGAATGGAAGACTTGGCGTTTCACATTGTGGGCATTTATCAAGTAGACAAGAGCATGATGGGTACCGATGCGTTCATCCCTTTCACCACATATCGCACTATATATAATGTGGGCGACAAGACAGGCAACATCGTTTTCTCGTTCAAAGGTTTGGAGACAGAAGAGCAAAACGAAGCTTTCGAGCAGCGATACCGTGCTAATCTCAACGGCAATCACGGTGCTGCGCCCGACGATGAAGAGGCGGTTTGGATATGGAACCGATTCACGCAAGCCATGCAGATGAACACTGGAATGGGGATGTTACGTACGGCATTATGGATAGTGGGCATCTTTACCTTGCTCAGTGGCATCGTCGGAGTTTCCAACATCATGCTTATCACGGTGAAAGAACGCACTCACGAGTTCGGTATCCGCAAGGCTATCGGTGCCACACCATGGTCTATCCTGCGGCTCATCATCATTGAGAGCATTATCATCACCACCTTTTTCGGATACATCGGCATGGTGTTAGGCATTGCAGCCAATGAATACATGAATGCCACCATTGGCAATATGAAGATAGATTCAGGCATGTTTACCACCACGATGTTCGTCAATCCCACCGTTGGATTCGATGTTTGCATCAACGCCACACTGCTGATGGTGGTAGCAGGCACTATCGCCGGACTCATTCCTGCACGCAAGGCTGCACGTGTAAGACCCATTGAAGCACTAAGAGCAGAATAAGCCATGAAGTTTGATATCGACACATACAAAGAGATTATCGAGACACTCTCGCGCAACAAGAGTCGCTCTTTCCTCACTGGCTTCGGTGTTTTCTGGGGCATCTTCATGCTCATGGGACTCATCGGAGGTGGACAAGGATTCAGAGAGTTACTCAGTCGGGTGTTCGAAGGCTTTGCTACCAACTCCTCAGTCATCTTCGCTCAACCCACTACCAAGCCATACGACGGCTATCGGAAGGGACGACAATGGACATTAGAATATAAAGACGTGGAGCGTATCAAGGCGAACGTACGCGACTTAGACATCGTTACACCGGGACTGTCGCAATGGGGTGGAAACGCCGTGTTTGGCGACAAGAAGAGCAACTGCAACATCAAAGGACTAATGGCGGATTATGCTAAGGTGGAAATACCACACATGTACTACGGCAGATACCTCAACGAAATGGACATGCAGCAACGCAGAAAGGTGTGCATATTAGGCAAGAAAGTGTACAAGAACTTGTTTCCAGGCGGTGGAGATCCTTGCGGTCAGCTCATTAGGATAGACTCCATCTACTACAGTGTCGTTGGAGTAGACTATAGTGCAGGTAACATGAACATCAATGGGTCGGCAGAAGAGAGCGTCGTCATACCGCTCCCATTGATGCAACAAACGTACAATTTGGGGCAAACCGTCCACGTTATTTGTGTTACTGGGCGTCCTGGTGTCAAAATGAGCAAGGTGGCACAACCCATGAGGGATGTCGTTGCCCGTGCGCACCACATTGATCCGACCGATGAAAAGGGCATCACGGTGTTCAACACCGAAGTGATGTACGGCATGGTTGATAGTCTTTTTGCCGGTGTCAACTTCTTGGTATGGCTCGTAGGCATCGGTACTTTGCTGGCTGGAGCAATCGGTGTGTCCAACATCATGATGGTAACAGTGCGCGAACGAACCACAGAAATTGGCATCAGGCGTGCCATTGGCGCCACGCCACGCACCATTTTGGGGCAGATTATCGCAGAGAGCATCATCCTGATAGCGGTAGCTGGCATGAGTGGAATACTCTTTGCCGTCATCATTCTACAGTTGGCAGAGATGAGTACCACCACCGATGGCTTTACTGCTGCACACTTCCAAGTAAACTTCTGGACTGCCGTGGGCGCTGTTATCATGCTGTCTTTACTCGGTGTCTTGGCAGGATTGGCACCTGCACTGAGAGCCATGTCTATCAAACCTGTGGATGCCATGCGAGACGAATAACTCAAATAAGAAAACTCATTATAGAACCTATTCATGATACACACTGCCAACCACAGAACGAGTTGCGCATTGTGAACCATACATTACACCATTATGAAAAAGAATATCAAATTTATCGTTGCAGGCGTTATCGCCCTCATCTTCATCGGAACATTTGTTTTCCTATGGTTCAAGTCACGCCCTCAACCCGAGGTTTACGACGAGTTTACCCCCAAGATGTCGAACCTGAAGAAGGCAACCATCATCACTGGCAAGATTGAACCTCGCAACGAAGTGAACGTGAAGCCGCAAATTTCGGGTATCATCACCGAGATTATGAAAGAAGCAGGCGAGATGGTGCAGGCTGGAGAGATTATCGCAAAGGTAAAAGTGGTGCCAGATATGAACCAATTGTCGAACGCACAGTCACGCGTTCGCTTGGCACAAATCAACGTGAAGCAAGCGAAAGTGAACTACGACCGTGAAAAGAAGCTCTACGACAAAGGACTGGTAGCAGGCGATGAGTACGACAAAATACGGCAAGCCTACCAACAATCTCAAGAGGAAGTGAAGGCTGCACAAGACAATTTAGAGGTGGTTCGCGATGGTGTGTCGAAGAATAATGCCAACACCAGCAGCACACTTATTCGCTCCACCATTAGCGGTTTGATTCTTGATGTACCCGTAAAAGTGGGCAACACGGTCATCTTGAGCAACACCTTCAACGACGGAACCACCATTGCCACGGTAGCCAACATGGGCGACCTTATCTTCCGAGGCAACATCGACGAGACAGAGGTGGGACAACTGTCTGTGGGCATGCCCATGAAGATTACTATCGGAGCCTTGCAGGACAACACCTTACAGGCGTCTCTCGAATATGTTTCGCCCAAAGCTGTTGAGCAAAACGGCGCCAACCAATTTGAGATTAAAGCCGCCATCCGTAACATCCAGGGCAAGAAAATACGCAGTGGATATAGTGCCAATGCCGAGATTGTGTTGGCAAGTGCGCAAAACGTGTTGACTGTTCCCGAGAGTGCCATTGAGTTTAGCGGAAAACAAACCTATGTATACGTCGTCAAGGGAGATGAAGACAATAAGACTTACGAGCGACGAAAGGTAGAAACAGGCATGAGCGACGGTCTGAACATCGAAATAAAAAGAGGCTTGAACAAGAACGAAAAGGTGCGTGGACCCAAGAAAGTGAAGGAAGATTAAGATGACGCAATCGTGCTTTCCCATCTTGTGCGCACGGGCCTGCGGCATTATTCGTCTGTAAGTGATGTTGAATTCTGCTACAAAAAGCTTCATAAAAAACGTAAGAAAAAAAAATACGCTGCAACTCTCAACGAGCTACAGCGTATAGTATGTTTAACTAAAAATCTTTTCTCAGTAAATGAAAACCTCACGGCCTTCATTGTTACCTGTTAAACAATCTGTTTAATTTACCTTAAACCTAATAACTAAAAACCTAAATCTATTACTACTAACCTAAACAATCTATTAACCTTTTTGGTACTGCAAAGATAGGCAGATTCACCACTCGTTCCAAATAAGTGAGCCATTTTAGTGCTCAAAATGCCTCTTTCTTGACCTATGTCAATATTTTGTGTCCGCACACAACATACAAAAACAGGCTTCTTCTACTCTTTCGTTGTAACCAAACAGGTATCCCTTTTGCCACGCACATACGATGAAAATGGGCAGAATGGCGCAAGTTCAAGGATGAAATGGACGAAAAATAGGCGAAACACTTGTTGGTGTTTCCGATTTAGCGTACCTTTACATCAGAATCAAAACGATAAACATGCGCGTTCTTATTGTGAATACCAGTGAGAAAACGGGTGGCGCCGCAGTGGCTTCCAACCGATTGATGCAGGCCTTGAACCAGTCGGGTGTCAAGGCCAAGATGCTGGTCAAGGATAAAGAAACCGACCATCTCACCGTTACGCAGTTGCCCCATCAAGCACTGAAAAGGTTGCATTTTCTATGGGAACGCTGGTGTATATTTTGGCATTTGCATTTCAGTAAACGTCATTTATTCCATGTTGATGTAGCCAACGTGGGTACTGATATCACGTCGTTGCCCGAATTTCAAGAGGCTGACATCATTCATTTGGAATGGATCAACCAAGGAATGTTGTCGCTGCGCAACATTCAAAAGATTCTTGAGAGTGGCAAACCGGTGGTTTGGACTATGCATGACATGTGGCCGGCAACGGGAATTTGTCACCTTACCCTGGCGTGCCAGAACTTTAAAACGCAGTGTGGCAACTGCATGTACCTACCCCATCATGGCTCACAAAACGATCTCTCGCACAGGGTGTGGAAACAAAAACAAAAGGTATATGCATCGGGCAACATCCATTTTGTGGCTTGTAGCAACTGGCTTGCTGCACAGGCAAAGGCAAGCGGACTATTGAAAAACCATTCGGTGACAACCATTCCGAACCCCATTGACACCCACCTCTTTGCTCCTAACGATAAGGTAGCGGCTGCCAGGCGGTTGGGATTGCCTACCGATCAACAGCTTGTTTTGTTCGCATCGCAACGCATCACGAACGAAAATAAAGGCATTCAATACCTCATCGAGGCCTGTAAACAACTTGTAGCTGCTCACCCTGAAATGAAAGACAAAGTGGGATTGGTGATGTTGGGCGGTCATGCGGAAGAGTTGGAAGATGCTTTTAGCTTGCCAACTTATTCGCTTGGATATGTCAATGACACGAAGAAAATAGTGGACGTGTACAATGCGGTGGACGTGTTTGTGCTGCCTTCGCTTTCAGAAAATCTCCCCAACACCATCATGGAGGCCATGTCATGTGGCGTTCCCTGTGTTGGTTTTGACGTGGGGGGCATTCCCGAGATGATTGATCATTTGCAAAATGGCTATGTGGCCCGCTACAAAGATGCCGCATCGTTGGCCGAAGGCATCGAGTGGATACTTGACAAAGATACCAATGGTGCCGAACTGAGTAGGCGATGCATCCATAAAGTGCAAACTGCTTATGCGCAACAGCATGTGGCAAAGCGCTATCTGGAGGTTTACGGAGAGGCAATGGAGGAAGGCAGAAGGTAATGAGCTGGAGTTATTGGGAGTTAGTTGGAGTTAATAGGAGTTATCGGACATTAGACTTTCTCGATAAAAAAACTATTGTCTGTTAACTCCCGATCACTCCCTCGTAACTCCCATTAACTCCCAAAACAAAAAGAGATATGATAAAATTCAGCGTCATCACCTGCACCTATCAGGCAGAAAACGAATTGCAACGAACGCTTGACAGCGTGCTAAAACAGAGATATAAAGAGGTAGAACACTTGATTATTGACGGTGCTTCTACGGATCAAACGGTGAAAATGGCAAAGCGTTACGCCGCACTTTCTGCCGAGATGGAAACCGGACACAAGGTGGTGGTGGCTTCAGAACCTGACCATGGCTTGTACGACGCTATGAACAAAGGCTTGCAGAGGGCAACAGGCGACTATGTACTGTTTCTCAATGCCGGCGACAGCTTTCCGGCAAACGACACGCTGGAGCTTGTGGCTGGTAGCGTGGGCGCATACGATGTCTTGCCCGCCGTGTTGTATGGCGATACCCATGTCATTGATGACAAGGGCGAGTTTGTGCGCCGTCGACGCCTGACACCACCGCGCCATCTCACCTGGCGTTCGTTTTTACACGGCATGTTGGTGTGTCATCAGGCATTTTATGCACGCACCGACATTGCCAAGGTAACGCCTTACCTGACGAAGTATCGCTATTCTGCCGATGTTGATTGGTGCATACGAATCATGAAAGAGGCCGCCCGTAGGCACTTGCCATTGCGCAATGTGCAGGCTGTGGTGGCAAATTATCTGGATGGCGGCATGACCAATCAAAATCACCAAGCATCGCTCAAAGAGCGTTTTCACGTCATGGCATCGCATTATGGCTACCTGCCAACCCTCGCGATGCACGGCTGGTTTGTGATTAGAAGTGTCTTCAAACGGTGAATTTGTGGTGAATCTGCATGGTGACAGCTGGACAATTGGCAGCTCACTGGTAGTTTCACCGCCATGCTGATCTGACTACATAAGAACTCGCTTTGTTGATTTATTTCAAAATTTTGAAGTATTGAAATAGAAAAAAATTATCCGCTGATGGTGACTTTTTAGTGGTCTATCAAGCTAAAAAGTCATACTTTACAGCATCAAAGTAGGCAGTTTATCGTGTTATTTGTATGTTTTAGCCATGCTATTGGCATGGTATTGGAACGCAATAGCATGCATATTGAGGTTCAATAAGCATGCTATTGGAGGGAAACCAGTAACAAATTTGACGGATAAAACGCACTAAAACTTATAACTTTTTATTGATCAATAAGTTGTAAAAATCGCTCATATTTTGCGTATTTGCCATCAACCTTGCGGTTGGTTGCAAATAAGCTCGTATTTCGAGGGCATGTAAAATTATTTCTTAGTTCCTCAATCAGATTTTCCATATCAGCAGTTAGTGGGGTGTGATTTATCACTTTCCGCCACTATCAGCGGAAACAGGAAATGAAAATGGGAAATGGAAAAAATGGGCATCACACCCCCAAAATTTCCCATTTCCCATAATTATGGATGCCCTCTATAAGTTAGATGGCTGATAAACCACCAGCAAAAACTATTCTGGAACCCACACCGAGACATTTCCAGCCGGACAGGTAAAGTTGCCCCAACCATTCTCATCAATCTGAATCTTGTGGTCGAATCTGCCCAACAAATCGTAGAATTTCTGCCCAGCATAAGCCTTGCCTACTTCCATGGGTTTCTCGTATTGGTCCTTGTTGCTCATCACCACGGCACATCCCCGGTTATATCCATCGCCCTCGCGTGTCCAACCAAGGCAGTTGGCGTCTTCAAAATAATCACGCTGCGTGCCATAAGCATTTTCTTTTCGGGCTTTCAACAGACCGTCAATGCCATCAACTTTATCCAAGAAAATCTCATAATCGTTGCCATCCTGCCCTTTATCCGTATAATGTGCGCCAAACAAATCGGGATAAAACACGCAAGGATAACCGTCTTGTCGCAATAAAATGAGGGCATAAGCCAATGGCTTGAACCACGCTTCTACCGGAGCTTCCAACGCCTGTAGAGGTTGGGTGTCGTGATTGTCGACCACAGTAACTGCCTTGTCGGGGCGGGCTGACAACAGGGTTTCATCAAAGATGCGGCGCAAGTCGTAATCACCGCCACTGTTGGAGGCAACATGGAAGTTTTGCTGCAGCGATGCATCGAACAGGCTCATGCATCCATCCGTAGCTTCGAGATAATCGAGCATCAACGGAAGCAGACCTGGTGTCCAGTATTCACCCACGGCAAAAATATCCTTTCCTGTATTCGAGCGCAATAGATTCAGCCATTCTTTATAGAATTCAGGCGATTGATGCTTCACGGCATCCAGCCGCACACCATCGAAAAACACTTGGTCGTGATACCATTTTGCCCAGTCGTTCAGTTCCTTGCGAACATAGGGATTTCGGTGCTCAATGTCGTTGTACATCAAATAGTCGTAATTGCCTTTCTCCGTACCAACAACAGTTTCCCACCCATCGCCATGGTCGTTGATGATTTGGAAGATGCCTTTGTCCTGCCCTACCGCATAATCTACGCCGGAGAAGCAAGTGAAATCCCACTTAAATTTAGAATATTTGTCGCCACGACCCGGGAAAGTAAACTTGGTATAGCTTTCAATTTCGAAAGGAACTGATACGTTTTTTTGGCGGTTGTTGGGATCTACTTTCACCACATGAAAGTGTTCGGTCTCATCACCACCAGCCTTGTGATTGAGCACCACATCGACCATCACCGAGACATCCTTGCTCTGTAGGGTCTTGCAAGCATCGATATATTCTTCCTTGGTACCATATTTCGTGGCAATAGTTCCTTTCTGATCGAATTCTCCTAGGTCAAACAAGTCATAAGGATCGTAGCCAACAGAGTTGCTACCGCCAGCTGCCTTGTATGCTGGGGGGAACCACACCATGGTGATTCCTAACTCTTGAAGTTGATCGGAAATCTCTTTCATGTGTTTGTAAAACACGCCGTTTCCTTCTGTGTACCAGTGGAAACCTTGCAAAATTGTTTGATTCATACCTTTATCTCTTTATGTAAAGCGTTTATTTAAAATGACGTGTTGGTTGGAAAAAGCCGTTACTTGAACTGGTGCGAAGTTGATTTGGCTTGTTGCAACAGAAGGGTTTGTAAACGTTTTCATTCACTCGGATGGGTTGTTCGGTTGGCATCCTATTTAAAAAGATGCACAAAAGAACCCCTTCATGTGGATTGAAAAGCCGTCATAATGTCATCGTTTTGTGGATTGTACCATACAAAGATATACATAATACAGGAATGTTCTCGTACAAATTATATTAATTTAACCCGATTGATTCACTATTTTTTCGATGAATCTGTTAAGCAATAGAGGCAACGTTTCCTGCGTTGAAATAAAAAAAACAGCTCCTCCGTACTAGAAAGAACTGTTATAATGACGTTTTCTTGTGCCTTTGTGTCGGTCAGATGATATGGCCTTTTTCGCACAAGTGAACGTTAAATTGCTGTTTATTCGTGCCGTATTCCGATGTTAAGAATATCTCAAGATGCTTCCTGGCTTAAGCTTCGCAGATTTACTGATATGGCTCAGTCTACAAATCTGCTCAACTGTTACACCGCGTTTGCGCGCAATCGAGGAGAGAGTTTCGCCTGCCACCACCTTATGGTATTGTACCTGAGTTGGATTGACCATGTCATTGTCATCCTTCTTGTAGGCTAATTCGCCACGAACCTCTTCAGGCGTATATCTTCCGTTTCTTACTACGCCACGCAAACGGGTAGCTTCTGATGACTCTCGTTGATAGGAAGAGTTTCTGAATGTGTAGAAATCGCCTGTGACATCTTGCGCTCGGAAGTCAAACAGGAGTGCGGGATTCAGAGCCACACCGCATAATCTCGTTTCAAAATGAAGGTGAGATCCGGTACTTCTACCCGTGTTTCCCCCCAGTCCTATCACGTCGCCAGCTCGTACTTCTTGATTCTCTTGCACTAATTGTTTTGACAAGTGACCGTAGATAGTCTCCAGTCCGTTGTTGTGTCGGATAACGATATAGTTACCATATCCACGTGCCTCATAACGAACAATGCGTACTTTGCCACTGAAGGCAGCACGGATAGTGTCTCCAATGTACACCTTAATGTCCAAACCTTTGTGCTGACGTCCCCAACGAGAACCGAAGTTACTCGTCACAACCCGGCTGGGTGTGGGCATGTGGAAGTGGCGAAGATCTATCTTGAATGAGTCGGGAAGAGCTGTTGCACGATGTGCATAACGGTTTTCCCATTCGTCATACAGTTGGGCTGCTGGTGACTCTGTGTTTTCTTTTTCGATGATGCTATGCAGCAAAAGCGTATCTACGGCTTTCATCTTCCGGTCTACGGGAGCCTGTTTAGCAAGTAAATCTTGCGCTGTTGCTGATTGAGCGATTGCCCCAAAGACTGCAATAAAAGCAAATGTTTTTATCTTGTTTATAAATGCCATACAAATTTTGTTAGTTTTAGGTCTCCCAAAAGAGCTAATCAAAAATGTTTTTTAAAGATTTACCAGATGCTGTAAGAAATCCTTCAACTTTAAAAAATGGTTGTGCAAATATAACGATTATATTGCAAAGTTGTTACGTTATTAACAGAATTTATAACGACTTTAACTAACTTGAAATAAATACAAACAGCTGCTAAGATATTGATGCCCAATTGATATTGGTCTTTCTCAGCTCGTTGAGCCTGTTCCAAAGCATGCTATATTCTGTCTTTTCGCAAAGAGGATCGGCCTCTATGATCTTCTGTGCTTCGTCACGAGCTAGTTGTATGATTTGTCCATCGCGTGCAATGTCAG
Organism: Prevotellaceae bacterium; assembly: GCA_028726625.1. Classification (GTDB taxonomy): domain Bacteria; phylum Bacteroidota; class Bacteroidia; order Bacteroidales; family Bacteroidaceae; genus Prevotella. The sequence goes on from JAQYPT010000028.1 coordinate 52,293, forward strand.
CTATTTTGAGGTCGAAGGCAATGCCACTTTGCTGCGTTCCCTCCAGATCACCCGGTCCACGGAGCTTCAAATCGGCCTCTGCAATCTGAAAACCATCGCAGGTTTCGCACATGATGTCAATGCGTCTGCGGGTTTCTTTCGACAACTTGTGACTGGTTACCAAGATGCAATAACTCTGATCGGCACCTCGTCCCACACGTCCTCTGAGCTGATGTAGCTGCGACAGCCCAAACCGTTGAGCATCGAGAATCACCATGACCGAGGCGTTTGGCACGTCAACACCCACCTCTATCACCGTTGTGGCCACCAGAATTTGGGTTTCTCCACGACTGAACTTCTGCATTTCGGCATCCTTTTCTTTCGGCTTCATCTTGCCATGCACCTTGCTGAGTTTAAAGTCTGGGAAGATCGTACATAGCGATTCGAACCCTGCTTCCAGGTTTTTCAGATCAATTTTCTCGCTCTCAGTGATCAGCGGAAAGACGATATATACCTGTCGACCCTGCTGGATTTGCTTCCGTATGCCTTGGTACAGACTCGTCATCTGGTTGTCATATTGATGAATGGTCTGTATGGGTTTACGCCCAGGTGGCAATTCATCGATGACACTTACGTCCAAATCGCCATAAATGGTCATGGCCAAGGTGCGTGGAATGGGTGTCGCCGTCATGACAAGGATATGGGGTGGTCGTTCGCTCTTGCCCCACAATTTGGCTCTTTGTGCCACGCCAAACCTGTGCTGCTCATCGACAACGGCCATGCCCAAGTGTGAAAATCGCACGTTGTCTTCGATGACTGCGTGCGTTCCTACCAAGATGTGAACCTCTCCGGTGAGCAATCCGTGGAACACTTCGTTGCGTTTTTTACCTTTCACCATGCCCGTGAGCAGTTCAACACGCACGTCCATTCCTCCCAAAAACTTCTTAATGGTGGCAAAATGTTGTTCGGCCAGAATCTCCGTCGGGGCCATCATGCACGCCTGATAACCATTGTCAATGGCTATGAGCATGGACATCAGGGCCACCAGTGTCTTGCCCGAACCCACGTCACCCTGCACCAACCGGTTCATTTGTCGGCCGGTTGTCATGTCCTTGCGTATCTCGTGCATCACCCGTTTCTGCGCGTTTGTCAACTCAAAAGGCAGGTTATTTTTGTAAAAGTGATGAAACTGTGGCCCCACATGGTTGAAAACATAACCCTTGTACTTGCGTTTGCGGTCGTTGGCATAACGTAGTATGTTGAGCTGAACGTAAAACAACTCTTCAAATTTGAGCCGTAGTTGGGCGCGCTGCACGTCATCAAGACTCTTTGGATAATGAATCTTTGCCATGGCTTCGGCGCGTGAAACAAGATGCAGAGGCCCCGTGATGTATGGAGGAAGTGTTTCGGGCAGGTCGTTCTCGCCGAGCTTATCAACCAACGTCTTGGTGAGTTTCTCAATGGCATGCGACTGCAATCCCGACTTTTTCATACGCTCTGTCGTCATGTAATAGGGTTGCATACCCATTTCAGACAGCTGGATGTCGGCAACTTTGTCGATGTCCGGATGTGCAAACTGATATCTCCCCCCATAGATGGTTGGCCTGCCAAAAACGATGTATTCTTCGTTTACCTTATAATTCTTGTAAACATATTGTGTGCCTTGAAACCAAACAAGGTCGGCAATGCCGGTCCCATCACTGAAATGAGCCACCACCCGCTTCTTCCTGGGACTCATAGTAAACTCTTCAAAGCTCAGAATCTTGCCTTTGAGTTGTACGAAAGGCAGGTCGCCTTGCAAATCGATGATGCGGTAGATGCGGCTTCTGTCAACGTATTTATAAGGATAATACTCAAGCAAATCGCCCCAGGTAGCGATGTTGGCCTCTTTCTCCAAAATCGCCTTACGCTTGGGTCCAACCCCAGGTAGGTATTTGATGTCTTGCTCGAGTATGGATGACATGGTTTCGATGAAATAAGCATTTAACCTCTATGGTCAGCTTCTGTTGGCTCTTGCGCAGACTGCTTGCCGCTCCATTCCCCTTTTTCTTCAGCATTTGCGTGGGGCGTTTGGCCGTGCTGAAGCATGGCTTCAGCCAAAACGAGATCAAAGGGAGTGGTGATTTTGATGTTCTCTCGGTTGCCGTCTACCATGCTGACGCTGTGCCCGAGTGCCTCAATCACCGAGGCATCGTCGGTGAACGATTCCTGGTCAGGTTGTCCGAAAGCCTGCTTGGCCAATGCGATATCAAAGACTTGTGGCGTCTGTACGATACGATACTCGCTGCGCAGCACGTTCTTTCCGCCTCCTTGTCCGTCAATGTGGCGCAGGGTGTCGGTCACGGGTAGTGTGGGGATGACGGCCTTTTCGACTCGGGCTGTATCAAAACAACGCTCGATAACTTCGACCGACACAAACGGACGAACGCCATCATGGAAGCCTACCACACCATCGGCATCATCGGGAATGGCCGCCAAACCGTTCTGACACGACTCATAGCGCGTGCTTCCCCCATCGGCAATGGTGTGCGCAAGGTCAAAGTGGTGACGCTCACACAGTGCTCTCCATTGAGCTTGTTGTTCGGGAGGCAACACCACGATGACGTTCAGCTCCTTGCAGTATTGGTGAAAACGCTCGATGGTGCGCATCAAAACAGGTTTCCCACCAATGGGCAGAAACTGTTTAGGCGTGTCGCTTCCCATGCGAAGGCCTTTCCCTCCGGCAACGATGATGACGTAGTTCATGAGTTCATGAGTTCGTGAGTTCATGAGTTTATGAGTTCGTGAGTTTATGAGTTGGTGAGTTTTTCCTCACCGCTCCATCAAATGGGCGTATTGCATTTTTTGCTGCAACTCCTTCGTCTTGGCTTCACCCACGAACATCTTCAGGATTTCGTATGCGTATGGGAACGTTGCAGCGGGCCCCTCTCCCGTGATGATGTTGCCATCGACGGTGAACAATTCGGCCGTGTATTCTGCACCCTCAAGATACTTCTCAAAGCCTGGAGAGCATGTGGCCTTCCGTCCTTTCAGCAGTCCTAAACTGCCTAAGACCATCGGTGCGGCACAGATGGCACCGATATGCTTGCCCTTGGCGTTATGGTCCAGCAGTGCTTCTCTCACGCCCGCATGCTCATTTAAGTTGGTTGCGCCGGGCAAGCCGCCGGGAAGCATCAGCATATCGGCATCGTCAAAGTTGTGCATGTCTTCAAACTTCACGTCGGCCTTGATGGTTACGCCATGGGAAGATTCCACCCACTCGGAGCCTGTAACGCTCACTGTCTGGATTTCAACACCGGCTCTGCGGAAAATGTCTACGGGTGCCAAGGCTTCAACTTCTTCGAAACCATTGGCCAAAAATTCATATACCTTTGCCATATTTGTCATGTTTTGGAGTCGTGTAAACTCCTTGGTTAGCTATTTAATAATTGTCATTGCAAATATAATAAAAATATTTCAAAGCAACGCATCACACGTCTTGTCATTTGGGAATGATTGACGCAGGTTAACGTTGTTTTAGATTCGTCATCCTTTCTTTCAAACACGCAGCGATATCTCCATGCTCCATTGTAAAACAGAGGTTCATACAACGATTGGCACCAGCGCAAAAAAAGATACGCTTTGCCCGTCGCATGCGGACTAAAAATATCCAACTTTTTTACCAAAAAAACGCCTCAAAAACGGCCCATCAACATTCTTATTCTGGAGAAAAACAATAGGCCTGGCGGATGAAAGCAAGGAGCTTTTTTGCCTCAAAACAGTGGTTTTCGTCCCAAAAACGATGATATTACCCGCCAATATGCACTACTTTGCAGCTCTAGAACCATGCTATTGAACGCCAAAAGCATAGCAATTGCACCGCAAAAGACATGCTATTAGTTTGCAGAAAGGTGAAAACAAGTCGCAAATAGATAGCTCATGTGTACAAAATCCTGATTATCAACATGCTATAAAAACCGCTTCATTTTCGGCTTATTTGCAACCTGAGGAGGGGTTGGTTGCAAATACGTCAAATATGGAGAGGTGCTTTGTCAAGATTATTCACACAATTTGTTCACTTTGCCTTCATGCAGCCGGCAAAACATAAATGGTCAAAAGAGGCATCACTGTATGTAAAACAGATAGACACCAGTAGGGTTGCGCATCAAAAGTGGAAGTCTTCGTCAACTAAGATGGATAAAAATACACACAACGTTTAGCGCAGCACAAAATTCAACAAGAGCCGCTTTCATTTCGTTGTGACACAAGAAAAATCCGCAATCTGAGCGGCCGCACCTGTAGGAGCATCAGCTACAGCTTTGACGAAACAGCCTAAAAGCGCGTCATCACCTCAATAACGAATTTGTCCTTCTCCGATGTTTTGGCCAGGTTATCGTGCTCATAGAAATATTTTTCGTAGTTCACACGGAGATCAGAGATGAAGGGCTTGTCGATACTCAGCGTCACACCGCCAGTCAATCGTGAACGTTTGTAGTCGTTGACGATTAACACGCCCGTCTCATCCCTCACGCCGTTGGCATAACGGTAACCGTCACTGTGGTCGGTCATGTAATCGAAGCGCACCAGCGGGGATACTTTAGAGAAGAAACACCGCTTTAAAGGAATGTCATAGTTGACGAAAGCGTCAACCGAATGCACGGCATCGAAAGCCTCATTGTCATAGTGTTTGTAGAGGTACTCCACTTCCGCGTGCCAGCCATTCGCGTGGTAATACATCCCAGCATCGTACATCATGACGGTAAGATGGTCGGGGTTGATTTTCTGAGTGCTGAGGGTGATGTTCCATCCGCCAGGGATGAAAGCCTGCAACTTGGTGGAGAAATTGATTTGACGGGTCCAGAAATCTACCTGATTGGTCAGTCCCGAACCATTAAAGACGCCACCCTCGATACGCATGGGGATGCCCAACTTGAAGTTATAGCCCACCGTTAGACCCACGTCGCGCACGTTGCCAACTTGCTTAGCGATGAACGAACGATTGGCAAAATACTGCTCGTGAGGCGACCGATGCGCATCAATGGTGAAGGGCACACGCATCTGTCCGATGGTTAACTGCACGCTATCAAGCGGAACCAGCCGCGTGTAGGCGTCCAGCATCCTAATCTTTCCTTTATCAGAGAGGTCAATCTCGGCCTTGTAGAATACCCTTTTCGCCGCCCTACCCGTCAAGCTGAAGCGCGCCGTACGCACCTGGAAGCGGCCCTTTTGATCATCGGGCTGGTATTCAAATTTACCGCGGATGGTTCCATCTATTTTGGGTTTGTAGTCTACATTGTCACTTTGCTGTGCCCGAACAACGACTGAATGAAACAGCAAGAAAAGCACGGCAAAGAGGGTTTGGATATTTCTCTTCATTAGTCTATCATGTGAATTTGGTTGCAAAATTAACATTCAAATGTTTCATTTTAAATACATATTTATTACAATTGCATGTTGCAGCATGGAAGATTTGTAACCTTACGACCTTGAAAATAACATAAAGAACTTGAATATTCAAAATCGAAGTGCAATAAAAGAGTACCCCTCGCCGAGAGATGCAGACGTTCTCGAAGCGTAGCGAGAGGTTGTCTGCATCTCTCGGCGAGGAAAAAGAAACAACCAGCAATACAAATAAAAAAAGGGAGACC
>JAQYPT010000029.1 GCA_028726625.1 Prevotellaceae bacterium
CCCCGACGATGACCGTTCTTTTTAACATTTGAGCTGCCACAGAATACACATGTTTTTTATTCATAGGTTTTCAAATGGCACAAAGGTAATAAATAAAGGACATCTGGAGCTTTTCAGCCTACCAAATGTCCATTACGCCTAAATTTTATATGCCAAAGCTCCATTGCCTTGACATTTGAGAGTAGAAAGTCCTCCTAAAAACACGAAGCATAATAAATCACCTGCAAGAAATTGATCATTCATGTTTTATAATTTAGACAAATTAAAATTATCACTGAACTGAAAAATGTCAATGACTCGTTTCTTGCTTGCAAAAATATAATCAAAAAATCTGTATTTCGAGAATCCTCAAAGCGAAACCGACCAACCAACCAATTATTTAACTTTACCAGACGGTTTACAGGAGGATATGAGGAGAAATAAAGTGGCAATGGCTATAAAATATCATAACTGAAGGTACACAAAGTCCAAGTGATATTCCCTTTTATTCGTGATACAATATAATGGTATAAAGGGCAACGAATAAACAAATACTGTGGTTAGAGAATATCATGTCCCCCTTAAAAAAAATAGCCCTCTTTGATACGATAATCAAAAAGGGCTGAAATCCGCAATAAAGACATACATTTTATGGATAGTGTTTACTATTCAATCAGCTTCCCATGCTTTTTGAGTATTGAGAGAAACTCTCCCCATTCTGCCGCTCTTTTTTCTTTTGTTTTTTGAATGGCCTTGTTCTCTTTAACGTATTGACTATTGTCCTCAATATTGCGTGGGTAACAGTCACTCAGATAAAACTTGTCAGATTCTGAAACTAATGATAAGTCTGTGAAGATTTGACTATTGAAAGATGACACAAACGTTGAGATATGGAGAAGAACCTTACCATACGAATGTATTTCTATGTTACGGTAAATGGGGAAGAGCTGACTTGTCGGCTCAAAATCTTGAAAAATAATCTCACGGGTCTGCGCGTTGAAAGACTTGATGTTGTCAAGTGTAAAGAGATAGGGGCTTGAAGCGGCTCTTGTCATTCGGCCTGTCCCTATAGCAAACAATTCCGTTTTCGATGCTTGCACTGTGGGAGTTGAAGCAGACTCATCTTCATTGCTGCAACCAATAAACAGCAACGAGAAGATGAACGCTTGTAATACACAAAAGTACCTTTTCATAATTTGTTGGATTTAATTAGTTATTATAATATGTGGTTGTCAATTATGTTCATATACTTCTTTATTTCTGCCATTAAGGAATAAACATGCTTAACACTTTCCAAGCCAAAGGCATGATTATCCTTGCATCTGTTTTCAACCATATCGGCAAACGCTTGAATTTCCGAGAAGAACCCTTGTGAAACAATTTGGTTATTCCCAACTATTGGTACAAAACCATTCCTTCCGTACAGATTGACAACGGTTGCATTATTTTGGAAGACCTTTTCCAAAGGGATTCCCCATATTGCAGAGTGTCTTGGAGAAAAATCAAGTCTTTCCATTCTGTCCAATATATACTGTCCTTTGTCCGTACTGATACTTAATTGTTCCTGTGGATTCTGCCAAGAGTAATCTGTTGATAGTTCCAGCATCCCCGTTATATTTTGATGCTCCAACACAAGGAATAAGGTCTGGCCACCATCCTTACTGCGCATTTCCTCTGCTGCCTTTACCTTTGCTTTGCCAAAGAGAAACGTAACATAGTCAAGAGGATGGATAAACAGGTCGAGCATGGCATCACCCTCCGGGTATAACCCCGTAAGATAGCGATAATGATAGTGCCGTTCCCCTCCAATTCTCAATTGCTTTTGCAGGATTTGAGTGGCTGGGGCAAAACGTCTTTGCAGTCCGACAACGATATGTTGTGACCCGTATAATTTGACGGTATCGGTCAAAGCCTTTAGTTCCCTTTCGTTCTCACACAGTGGCTTCTCTATAAATAGGGATTTTCCTGCTTTAATGACTTCGTTTGCTATATGAAAGTGCGAATGTGGATTAGCAGCCACAAAGACTCCCGAAACCGTATCATCATTCAAGATGTCTTGTAAAGAAGTTGTACCTTTGACTCCCTTGTACTTTTGAGAAATTAGCCCGGCTTTCTTCTCCGAGGTGCAACAGATGTATTTCAATGGCAACTGAAGATATTGTATCACAGGCAACAGGTTACTGACACAATGATTGCCAAGACCTACAAGAGCATACCGTTGGGTGTAGATATGGTTCAGTTCCCTTATGCTCCGCACACTCTTGTATCTGCCGATGATTTCGTCTATATATCCCATAGTTTATGCTGTTATTTGCTTGAAATGTTCCTTATAGGTGATTTGCGTGTTGCTGGTCCATTGATATTTCCCGTAAAACAATTCTATCAGTCGCTTGGGAAATATTCTCTCCAGATTCCTTAACAGGATAATATCATACTTCCGGTGATAGTTGATCCAGCATTGATTACACATTTTGGAGTGTTGACACTGAATCTTACAGGTTTCCTTTGAATTGAATATCTCGTCAAGCGTGTTCTCATGGATGTTGCCCAAGACCACGTCCAAATTCTGGCACAACGGGACATCACCATTGGAATGGATGACCAACTCACTGAAAATGCTATGGCACCTCAGTTTCAGCCTGTTATTCTTCCATTCATCATACAGGGCCACAAAATCAAAATTTTCATCCGTTTGATGTATGGATGAAGGTATCTGACGAATGAAACTATCATCATTGGCTTCCATCAAGTCCTTGGTCGTGTCAAAGAATGACATTGTGCTGTAAATGCCAATACGCACGTCTATGCTATATTTCTTGGCACAGTCTATGACATGCTTCATATCCTCAAACGAGTTCCACGGAGAAAGGCAAAACATCAAGGAAATAGGAACAATATCCCTACACGCCTCTATAACTTCGATAACCTTATCATATCCATCCCTGCCACGCATATAGAGATAGGTTTCTCTGGTGCCGTCAAGTGAAATATACAGATGCTTGGGGTGATGATTTTTTACGGCAGATATTACCTTGTTTACCGCAAGACAATTAGACAGCAGCGTATAGTTAGGATGATGAGTGTCAAACCATCCCAATATCTTGTCTGCTTCGGGATGAAGGATAAACTCACCTCCCTCCAAGCCGACCGTCGTGCGTTTCGTTATACATTTGCTGTTCATTATCTTGATGATGTCGTCTAATCTTAAATTTTCCGTAGGTTTCTTCCAAATGGAACAGTGCTTGCAACGTGACTGGCAGTTGGTAGTGGAATATATCATCAAGGAAGTAAGTTCCTTATGCCGTCTGCGTATTACATTGTTGGCAAATACTATTCCGTTGTGGATGTAGTCATAAATACTGTACATTCTTTCTTTTGAGTTTTGTCTTTTATTGTTAAGAACAGAAAACCACGAAAAGACTGCACAATATTTATGACTTTTTTATCTATTTATTTCATTTACCAAGTAAGCCGCAATCCAAATGGTACTGTTATGATGAACGGATGCTCTGTGCGGTAGGTTTCAAGGCCACTGCCATTCCCGAAGTAATAGAACATGTTAGGTTCTAAATACAGACTGAAAGGCTTGAATAGCCTATACTGAACACCGATACCTAAGTTCACAGACCACTGATAACGTGGCTTGATGTCACCCTTTAACGTGTAGGACGAGTCAGACGTTATGATATACTTCTTATCAAGTGAACTGTGAACTGGCATCTCGAATGTCACTCCACCGGTCGTATAGGCATTGAATCGTCCCTTGCTCCATATACGATAGGTCAATCGCAATGGTATGCCCACATAATCAATCTTCTGGGTCTTCAACAAGGTCGCACCATGAAACTCACTCTCAAAATCAGACTTCATTCTTGTGTAAGTCAATCCTGTTCCAAAAGTCCAATGGGAACTTAGTTGCTTGTTGAGCGACAAACTAAAGGTCTGGGGGCGGTAGTGATGCGCCTTCTCACCTAAGGAAGCGTTGCCCTCTGTTGCATTATTCAGTGCTATCCATGACATTTTTGCCCTCTCGACGGAATCCATCAGTGCATTGTTCCGAACTAAATAATTTACATAATCATCCCATGTATATAATTTGGCCGCAGCCCCACCATTAGCGTAATCTACTACTGATAGGTAGTTCAAATTGGACATGGCTCCATTTGCTCCGGCATTAGATGAATAGCCGAAGTTAAATGTCCATGGGTATTTCTTCTTATTGCTGACACTAGGCGACATACTTTCATTCAATGCCATCATTTTTTCTTCGGAAATTTGTGGAATACGAAGCACGGAGTCTTTGGTGCTGATACCCTTTATAACCAGTTGTTTCTGTATAGAATCCACATGGAAAACTACAGTCTGCTGCTCGGATTCTACACTATCTGTTATCATCCGTGAAGAAATCTTTTCAGTAGAGGTAACCATTTCTGCCAAGGCACGTTCATCATTATTACTGGTACTTATACTTGATGGGATGGAATATCTTGGTTGCACTATCTTTTGAGAGGCAGATTCTTTTTGAACCCGTCCTGGCAGCTCCTTATGAGTGGTTACTGCTGTTTGCTTGTGTTCAGAAGTTCCAACAGTCTTGTCCTTCGTTACGAAATAGATATAGACAGGTATCAGAATTGGAAGCAAGAAGAGCATCCAATAGTTCATCAGTATGGTCCGCAACATTTTCTTTGCCCGAACCAACTGAGAAGATGAACTGTGAGGATTGATACCAAGCAGTTCTCCAATTTCCTTATGGGAAAGACCATCCAGAACCGAGAGTTTGAATATCTCCCTGTTCCCCTCCGGTAACGACTCTATTGCCGACAGCAATAGTTCAAGTTCTATATTCTTTTCTTCCTCGTCTTCTTCGCTCAAAAATTCTATGCCCAGACTAGACAGAGGAATGTCATCCTTCTCTGTGCTTTGCAGGTACCTTAGAGAAAGGTTCCTTACAATGGTGATCATCCATCCCTCCAATTTTGAGTTGTCTTTCAGCGATTTGATGGAGGTGAAGATGATGATGAACGCATCATGCAAAATATCTTCTGCCGTGCTTTCGTCTGTCACATAGTGCTGGCATATCCGCAATAATCTGTCGGAATATGCCTTGTATAAATTTCCGAGAGCTTCCCGTTCTCCCTGTTTACATGCGTCTATATCAACATCTACTTTCATAGATATACTTTCCCTTTTTATTAAAAGGAGCAGATTGTGACTAAAAGACTGCACGAATTTTGAAACTTTTTTTTGAAAAACTTGAAAAAAGGCTCAAATTTATGATTAGTGGCCTATTTTTAAGGGCGAATAATCAACAACAAGAGCACTATTGCAAAGTTCACCTCCCGTCATAAAGGAAACATTGGATTGCGTATTTTGATACCTGTAACAAACGATGGCCAATGGCACATCTAAGGAATTATAATTTGTCTGAAGTCATGAAGTAATTTCTCCATTCTTTTCATCAATTCCTTAAAGGGCTTGGCTTCGCCATATATATATCCATCTACCATATTTGTCTCATAGTCCAGACGATAGGCCTTCAGAACCTCATTTCGGGGGATAAAATCAATACTTGTCGGATAATCTTTGTCATAGTCCACATATCCCAAATGATAGAAACGACGACGATGTTCTACGATAGCCTTATAAAGGTTGCCATCGTTCAGTGACTTCTGGCCAAACTCCGTGTCCATCAATCTATCTAAATCATAGAGATGCCGGGACATACGCAATGTTCTTGGCTCTTCCTTTTGAAGCTCCTCACTAAGAAGCAGTGCCTTCTCCAAAAATGTTCTTGATGGCGTTACAGTCTTGATAGATGCTGTCATTTCATCATCATCCTCAGGGAACTTATCGAAGACAAGAGAGTGAATGTCGCATTTCTCATTAGGCTCAGACATAGATAGACAACTGATTTCTATTTTAATCCTCGCATCAATAAGTCTCATGCTGGACGGGAAGATACTTTCATAATTGACGAATATTACCGTTGGGTCACTGTCATGATCTATAGGCTTGGGAGGTTCCCCCGCCATCGTTTCATTCTTTACAGTATATCCTTCAATTCCCATTTTCTGAAGTTCCACATCCAGTTCTGCTGAAAGTGTCCCATGAATATAATCTCGCGACGCTTTTCTTAACTTCTTTACCTGGTTGTTGTTCTCACACTTGGCAAATGGCAGGTTAAGGATTTTTTCAAAAAAAGTTCTGTCAATGGAGATGTCGATATCTTCACTGAAACGGTTAATAAGATTCCATCCTTTACTCAAAGAAGTTCCGCCCTTGAAAAGAAGCCATTTCCCACAAGATGTGTTAAACAGGGCTTTGAGGACTACTGTCACCCACCAATCCTTCTCTACCGCATTATCTTCGATATTATGATCTTGTGCGACTGATTGTATCATTGAGATCCTCTCATCAATGCTATGATTCTGCCAACTGCTCATGATACTTATTGTTTAGGATGTTTATTATTTTTCTTCTTATCCATGCAGGCATGACTTTTAAGTCTTCCGACATGGTATCGTCCTCTGGATATTTACTCAATATCACATTGATTGCACTTTCCCACTCGCCATTATAGTTTCGTTCACCGATAGCTTTCATGGCTTGTACTAACAGACGTGTGACCTTTCCCTTCAATGCGAAATTCTTGGGCACTCCTCTTTTGAACGTGATGGTTTTATTGCCACACTTGATTTTTCTTGCAGACCCACTGGTGAGAAAAACAGGGGTCATGGTAACTTGTTCGGACAATCCGAGCATATTCAGCGCGGTGCTACCAGTAGGGAGAATCTCTGCATTATCTCTTTCTGCGATAGCACGGGCAATATCCTCGGTAGTTGGATAAACAACACCGAATTTGGTTTCCTTTGCTTTTAGGTATATACCACGAGATAGCCTTAATAACAATCCCTGCCGGACAAAATCTGACAAGATTTTGCCAACATACTCGTCGTCGTATTCTGGAAAACTATTATTAAAGAACAGCGTACCTGTCTCTGCCTTTTCAATATCCCTCCTTAGAACATCAACAACCTTCTTGCCTTTACTAAAAGTTAACATCTATTAAGTCGGTTATTTTTGCAAAATTACCGCGTATTCTCCAAATTACCAAATTCTTTGAAGAGTTTTTGATATGAATAAAGCATTTTGCCTTGATTATTGTTAAAATTGAGAATATCCTTGTGTGATAGTGGGATAATAACTATCTTTGCGATGTTATTTAGAGGTTGTATGAGTCACCAATAGCTGCTATACTTTAGTTCCTTATGACTTATTCAATCATCTTTAAGGCTTCCGCGTTAATAAAAATAGTGGGAGCAAGTTCTTTGAATAATTATCAGTGTAACCTCCTAATTGTTGTTAAATTAGAAAACAAGGATGCTGGGGTCATAAATGTGTTACCAATATTGATAATGTGTTATAGGTGTGTTACCACCTGTTTGAATAGCCTTCATAAGGTTTCAAAATATGACATAATACATTATCTATAAGCACATTAAAACAAATATATCATTTAGAGATATACGACTCCAACGGAATCACTTTCGACCCCATGCGAGTCACAAAACGTTAAAAAGGGGATTCTTTCGAGGATTCCCTTTTTTTAGATTCTTCCGTAAAATGTGTAGACGCTTGTTATATAGTTCGTACAGCTTTCACGGAAGAACCATTTTTAGGGAAATGACCTTTCTGTATGTGCAAACCTAAAAGCTTTTTCAAAGGGATTATTGTTTGCATGAAGAGTGTCATTCATCGTATTCAATTCACCCAAACACATATGATGTTCGGTAAACATTATCTTTCGCAAACATAATTTTGATTATAATTAAAATTATTGGTGATTATGTGTGTTGATAGTGACTAAAATATTATCTTTGCAAAACATAATGTTTGGCAAACATAATTACGGATAATATGGAATTTATAGATAGAATAGAAGAAACCACTACGTTCAAGCGCACGCTGGGCCTTAACCGACCTGTGCTGATTGTAATTTATGGCAGGCGGCGTATTGGAAAGTCAGAACTCATCAAGCATGTTTTGACCGATCAGGATGTGTACCATCTATGCGAAGAAGCACAGACGCAGCAGCAGATAGATTCCTTTGCTAAGACTGTCTCTTTTACGTTTGATGGATTTGACCGTGTGTCATACCATGATTGGGAAACGATACTCACCTCCGTCAATCTTTACGTTGGGGAGAACACATCGGTGTGTTTAGATGAGTTTTCTTATCTCGTCAAGAGCGATCCTTCGCTGCCTTCCATTATTCAACGGTTGGTGGATAGCAAAAAACTGAAATACAACTTGATACTTTGTGGTTCCTCCCAACTAATGATGCACTCATTGGTACTCAATGAGAAGTCTCCCCTATATCAACGATGTGCTTGGCAGCCAAAGCTGAAGCAACTGCGTTTGCCTTATATCAAAGAAGCCCTGCATTGTTCCGACCAGCAGGCTATTGAGGAATATGCCGTTTGGGGTGGTGTGCCTCGCTACTGGGAACTCCGTGCCGACTTCGACAGCTTGGAAGTGGCGGTGCGCAATCTTTTGGTCAATAATTATGGCACGCTGTACGATGAGCCAACACGGTTGCTTCGTGACGAGCGTCGTGATACGGCCACGTCTTTTTCTTTGCTCACTACGGTGGGCAACGGGGTGAATCGCATTTCTGAAATAGCCAGTCGTATGCAGCAGCCTACGACCAACCTTTCTCAGCCCATCAGCATACTGACCGATTTAGGCTATGTGGAGAAAGATATACCATTTGGCGACAATCCGAAGAGTAGCAAGAAAGGACTGTATCGTCTTGGTGACAACTTTCTTTCCTTCTATTACAGGTTTATCAATCCCAACAAATACCTCATTGAACTCGACCGCCAGAATCTCGTAATGGATATTATTCGTAAGGACTTCAGTACATACGTTGGTCAGGTATGGGAAAAGATTTGTCGCGGCTTCGTGACAGGCAATGAAATTGATGGCGTAGTTTATGGCATTGCCTCACGATGGTGGGGCGGCATACCAAAAGAAGATGGCAACAATGACTACGAACAGATAGAGCTCGACCTTGTAGCTGAATCGCTTGACAAGAAGCACATCCTCGTGGCAGAATGTAAATGGCGAGAACGCGACGATGCACAGAGTATTTATGAGCAATTAACAAGCCGTGCCAGCCGCTTACCATTCGTAAAGAAGGGGCAAAAGGTACACCCGATATTGTTCCTCAAAACAAAAGCCAAGGCTGATGTTCCATGCTATTATCCCAAAGACATCATAGCGTCTATGCATCAAGAAGATGCCTCCAAAGAAAACGTCTCATATTAACATTCTTGAGTCGGTAACTTTTTGAAGGTTATGGAAAAACTAACCGCCACAAATTAAACGACTGCGCTATCGTTATCTGTTTTCAAGGCAAAACAACTCACAAATAGAAAACATAAAATAAGAAAAAGCGTGTCTTAAAGACGAGTGATAATACACCCTCAATAAAATAAGCCCCTCCGAAGAGGGGCTGTAGGACTTGCATCCTTCGGCATATAGCCTTATTGTGATAAGATGTAGAATATCTTAATTGAACTTACGAGCGGGTCGATATTTTACACCTATATATAAGAAGGACATAAGATAGCAAAAGAACATGGAGCCTCATCCATTCATCATCGAACAATGTTTCAGAGTGGCACATTAGCCCCCCACCCCCGGCACTATGCTCATCATGTTAACCATCATCCTCGCTTACAAAGATCTTTTCTACGGCAGCTGGGAATATGAGTTGTGCCTAATCGTCATCATCCTCTTGTGCCGAATAGGTGAGAAAGGCAGAGCGTCGCAAGGGTGGATACGGCACATGCTCGCCTTTGAGTCCGTGCCATAGAACCTGATTGAACTCCACGTCGGGAACATTGTCTTCTTTCGTGAAATCGTAGGTCTCGCTCATGGCCTGGTATTTACTTGCCTTCACATTCAGTTCGTCCAACGCCACATTGTTGGGCAGATGCACAAAGGGCGTAACGTCGGCCTGCGGTGTGAAGCATCGCCACATGGCGCGTGCGGCGGCATCGTGCTGGGTCATGGGCGGCAGACCCAGTATCAGTTCCATGGTGCGCACCATGGAGGTAGTGGTGTAGGGTGTGCTGTCTACGAAGCCTCGCTTCACAAATCCACCAGACACATAAGCCGTACTGCGGTGGGCATCTACGTGGTCGGAGCCATTCTGCGCATCGTCCTCAATGACAAACACGACCGTTTCTTTCCAGATGGGTGAATGACTGAGGTGATCTATCAGCTTGCCTACAGCCAAATCGTTGTCGGCCACATGGGCGTATGGCGTGGGCCGTTTGAGCTTCATGCCCTCGGTGTGATCGTTTCCGAAGCGCACGGTATTAAACTGCGGAACCTGATGGATGGCCAACAGCGAATCGAAATCGGCTTCCCACTGACGATATCGAAGTGTGTCTCTCACCTTGAGGGTGTAAGGTTCGAACGTGGGACACACATGGCCTTCCAGCGAGGCGATGGTGGGCACAATCTCTGCCGCAATCTTTTTACCGCCTACCTTCCTGGTCTCACGTTTACAAAACTCGCCATAAGAACGGTAGGATACACCACGGGCCTTGCATAAATCCCAGAAGAAGCCCGACTTGTTGTTACCCATCCTGTGGCCGCCCTCACCGGCATATACGTCGCCCCGGCCGCTGTAGTTGGTTGGCCACACCTTCTCCAAATAGTCGTTGGCATAGGCACCCATAGTCCAATTGTGTCCGTCACAACTCACCTCAGCGTTCACATAGAAGTTGTCCAGCAGCACAAACTCCTCGGCTATCTTATGAAGGTTGGGCGTGATGCGTCGACCGAAGAGCGTCAGTGATGAATCGCCATTACCTTTGGGGATGTCGCCCAGCACCTGGTCGTAAGTACGGTTTTCCTTGATGACGTAAAATACATACTTGATGGGACTGGGATCACCTAGCTTTTGTGGAATGGGATTGCCTGGCTCACTGCCTGAGAGATATTCTTTTTTCTTATCGTATGGCGTGTTGGCAAAACACTGTCGAGTGTATCGTTCCAACTGTTTCTTGTTGGGCACATCGATGATGGACATTGCCCCGAGAAACATACCGCCGATGTACTGCACTTTCTTGTTTTTCTTGACGTCGCCCCGATGATGCTCAAATTGTTCTTGCCGAGAGACAGGCCATGGCCCATGTGGGTTCGCCGCAGAGCTCAGTCCCTTGCCGTTGGTCACCCACAGCTTGTGGTTGACATACTTCACGTTCGTGGGATACCATCCTACCGGAATGAATCCCATGGCTCTACTGCTGCCTGGCGTCGACACGTCGAAGAGTGTAACACAGTTGTTGTCGGCATTGGCGATGGCCAGCTGCCTGCCATGCTTCAACAAGCACAGTCCGTTGGTGGTGCTGCCAGGAAGCGACTGACTAAAAAGAGCTGCGTTGAGGGTTTCCTCCACCCGCCGCTGCCGCAGGTTCACCACCGAGACACTGTTGTCATTGGCATTGGCCACAAACAGTCTACCGTTTCTCTCGTCCAGACACATCTCGTTGGGGTGACTTCCCACGGGGATAGAATCGGACCACGCCTTCGCTGTCACGTCCCAAACCTTCACCTGGTCGCATCCCCAGCAGGAGGCGTAAGCGTGCTTGCCATCTGCTGACACCAGCACCTGATAGCCCTCGCCGCCCAAAGGAGCCTTCGTGAGGAGCCGCTTGGTTGCTGGATCGTAGATGTACAGGGAGTTGTCCCAACGTGTTACGATGTAAAGATGACCGGTTTTGGGATGAACAGCCAAACCAGCGGGCGATATGCGCACGGGCCACTTCTTGCCCAGCACGATGCTGTCGCCGAGGTGTATTTTCCCATTATTGGCCACTTGGTACATGTTAACCTGGTTGTCGTTGCCACCCGAGACATAGAGTGTCTTGCCGTCGGGCGAATAAGTCAGTCCGTACCAACTGGTGCGGATGGTTTGGTCATCCACCTCTACCTGCTTTTTGGTGTCAAACACCTTGACGCATTGACGGCCGTAGCCGTTGTTGGTCACGGCCAGCCACCGCCCGTTGGGCGACACGGCCATGTTCAGCGGGAGGTCTCCCAGCGGTAAATGTTTGCCTGCAGGCGTGAGGCGCCAGCCGTTGGGCAACATAACAGATTGTGCCTGCTGGGCAAACGCACCAACAGACAGGAGCGTAGCGAAAAGCACACTCCATGTTTTCAAATATTTCATCATTGACAATTTCAAATAAATCACGCTAATACCTTGGTCTACAAAAAGACAGCACAAAGTTATGGATTCATTCTGAAAAGAAAAACTGAATCAAGTTACAATGATGTGACATTCCAGAGAGGGAGATGGAAGGTCTCGAATGCAGAAGCCCATTCCTGCGTCCATAAGAAATAAGAATTGAGGAATAAAAAAATATGAAATAAAAAAGGAGAAATGAAACGAGAACCTGCCTTCACCTCATAATCGGGTAGGAGGTAAATGTTATTCATAAAAGGCATTTACCTCCTACTTTCACATTTACCGACCTCCCACACCACCGTACGTGCCGTTCGGCATACGGCGGTTTCGTACTTTTACACCTCGCGGTGTGTGGCAAGTTGTTTTCAGCTATCCCTTTGAGTAACATCACTTCTATCCTATTGTCGGATTCCGTCCTATCGTCTTGGATAGAGAGCTCCTTTCGGACATCTGACAAAGAGGTTCGCAGGGTAGCATTCATTTACTATTGCACTGCACGATTCGGTCCTTCCCTGTAGGCACACGTACCTTGGGTACTATGACCTCTGCTGACTTCTCACGGCAAGCTTTACTCCGCTTCTTTCGTAAAAACAACTAGTTGAAACGTCCGTGAGACCTCCTCGGATAAGAACATTATCTTTCCATCTTATACCTACTTCATTTTTTCGCAAGCTCAAGGAAACTACACCGACCATTCCGAATAGCTATCGGGCTTTGGTTTGTTCGGCAACCTTACCCACGGTCATATGCCTTATATGAAGTTTCTGTTCGTTAGGCCAGATGTTTGCCGCCAGCTTCCTTCAGATTTCACCTCACGATGAACACCCTTGCTCTTGGCTATGTAATTCCCGCTATTAGGGCTTACTCGGGACTTCCACCCGTTAGATAATGCTCATGCCGAGCGTACCGATTTAAAAAGCCAGCCATCGACGATCGATGGCTGGCTTTTTTCATTTATCCATGCCTGTAGGGCAGCCCAACTGACGGACTGCTAAATGAGCCGCATGTCCAGCTTGTCACACGCTTTGCGCATGTCTTCGGGCCAAATGCTGGCCTGAATCTCGCCGATATGGGCTTTCTGTAAAAGCACCATGCACAACCTGCTTTGCCCAATGCCGCCGCCAATACTCAATGGCAACTTGTCGTTGAGCAACTGCTGGTGGAAGTAAAGTTTCTGTCGCTCTTCCTGTCCCGAAAGCCGCAGTTGCCGCAGCAGACTTTCCTTATCCACGCGGATTCCCATGGAAGAGAGTTCGATGGAACGCTCCAACACAGGATACCAGATGAGGATATCACCATTAAGTCCTGCCTGACCGCCATCGGTCACGGTAGACCAGTCGTCGTAGTCAGGAGCGCGCCCATCGTGTTTCTCGCCGTTGCTGAGCGTACTTCCGATGCCGATAATGAACACCGCGCCATACTTTTCACAGATGGCATCTTCACGCTCTTTGGGTGAAAGGTTGGGATATTGCCGCAACAAGTCCTCGCTATGGATGAAGTGAATTTGCTCGGGGAGGAAAGGTTTGAGCTGCGGGTAAGTCTCGCAAGTGAGGTATTCGGTGCGAAGCAGTGCGGCATAGATGCGCTCCACCACATTTTTAAGGAACGAGAGCGTGCGCTGTTCGGGGGTGATGACCGCCTCCCAGTCCCATTGATCGACGTACAACGAATGCAGGTTGTCCAGCTCCTCGTCGGCTCTGATGGCGTTCATGTCGGTGTAGATGCCATAGCCGGGCTGGATATTGTACTCGGCCAGTGTCAGTCTTTTCCACTTGGCCAGCGAGTGTACCACCTCTGCCTCAGCGTCTCCGAGGTCTTTGATGGGAAAACTTACCGGCCGCTCCACCCCATTGAGGTCGTCGTTGATGCCCAGTCCTTTGAGGACGAACAAGGGGGCAGTGACGCGACGCAGCCGCAATTCAGTGGAAAGGTTTTGTTGAAAAAAGTCTTTTATCTGTTTGATGCCCCGCTCTGTCTGCTTCATGTCCAATAATGCATGATAGTGGGTTGGTTTAATCAATTTGCTCATCGTTGTATTTTCTAAAACTTCATGTTCGGTTTAGCACGCCACCTGGTGATTACTGACGTGTCTGCAAAGATAGACGTTATATCAATCATACACAAGTATTCAGGACAACA
Organism: Prevotellaceae bacterium; assembly: GCA_028726625.1. Lineage (GTDB taxonomy): Bacteria > Bacteroidota > Bacteroidia > Bacteroidales > Bacteroidaceae > Prevotella. The sequence goes on from JAQYPT010000029.1 coordinate 14,387, forward strand.
ATAATAAAAAAAGATACTATTTACGCATTTTTAATGACTATTTGCACACACCAAGAGGATGAGGGTCACGATGGTTGCCACAAATGATTTTTCTTGACATCCAACCGCTCCATATTTCGTTTATTCTCAACCAATCAGTCCAACGGTCGCAAATTCGCCCAAAATGAGCAAACAACACATCTCACTAATAGTCAATGATTTACATATAACTTACAACACAACCTGTGTATTATTCAAGTGTTTTTTAGTCAAAAGCATTGCTTTAAGGATGAAATATGCATGCTTTTGACCGTCTAAAGCATAAAGATTGTCCACCAAGATGATGCTTTTATCATGTAAAAGTGTAGCTTTTGGGGGTAAAATTTGATTTTTTCTTGCCCTATTTTCACTTATTTGCCGCCTGCTTGCCTATTGATTTTTTCCAGATTGAACATTTACAAGTGCCGTTTTTAAGGCGATTTTTGGTAAAAAAAGTCAACGTTTCATCCTACTTCCCGTTAATTGATATCTATTTAATTCCGTTCCGCCAGCAGCTAATATTCAGGGTACAGGAGTGCCGTGCCCACACAAAAATCCTCCATGTTAACATTGAGGTGAACGTGGAGGATTTGATATGTAAAACAGTACAAGGCCAAGACAAACCAATGAGTTTGAATTGCTGTGGCGCAGTCTGCTTAATTCAAAAACCGTTTCCGTTGATGCGTGTCATCAACACCGAGGCGGCTTTATTGTAATGTAAACTTGGCTTTGAGCGGAAGATGGTCGGAAGCGTTGCCCACCAATACCTCGAAATCACCTGGCTCGGCCACCCATTTTTGTTGCTTATCATGATAGAAACTCAAGGCAGAACGGTCGATGGTGATGTCAACATCCTTGGTTTCTCCCGGAGCGAGATACACCTTCTTGAAGCCTTTGAGCTCTTTTTGAGGGCGAGGCAACGACGATTTCACGTCGCTGACATACAGCTGAACCACTTCAGCGCCTGCGCGTCGGCCCGTATTCTTAACCGTGACGGTGGCCGTGAGTTGGTCGTTTTCCGTCATCTTCTTCTGACTCAAACGCAAATTTGAAAGGTCAAAGGAGGTGTAGCTCAGTCCATGTCCGAAGGCGAAGAGTGGCTTCGTCTTGTCCTTGTCAACCCACCTGTAGCCTACGAAAATGCCTTCCTTGTAGGTTTCGTCTATCACCTTCTTGTCGGCACGCCACGTTCCGGGATACGTGTTCAGTCGGTGAGCTGGCACGTCGTTCAAGGTCTTGAACCAGGTGTATGGCAGTTTGCCTGACGGATTGGCATCACCCACGAGCACAGAAGCCAATGCCACACCGGCCTGTGAGCCGATGAACCAGCCCTGTACGATGGCCGGAACCTCCTTCACCCACGGCATTTCAACGGCATTACCAGAAATATTGACATAGATAAAGTTTTTGTTGGCCTTGGCCAAGGCGGTAATCACGCGGTCTTGTTGGTAGGGCAAACCGTATGATTTGCGGTCGTGTCCCTCACAGTCTTGATAGTCGCTCTTGTTCAAGCCACCGAAGAATATCACATAGTCGGCTGCTTTAGCCTTTGAAACCGCTTCGGCAATTAACTCGTCAGCCGACCTCTTTTCAGACAAGTCCTGTCCCGTTGTCACGCCATTGTAATTGCCAGTGACATCACCCACATAGCCTCGGGCATAGTCTACAGTTGCTTTTCCTGCCAATCTTGCCTTCAGTCCATCGAGCGGAGAAATCTCGCGTTGCACTTTCAAGGACGAGCTTCCGCCGCCAACGGTCATCATCTTAATGGCGTTCTCGCCCACCACAAGCACCCGTTTGGCCTGATGGAGATCAATGGGCAGCACGTTTCCTTGGTTTTTCAACAGCACTATGCCTTCTTCTGCAATCTTCTGGGCTGCCTCATAGTGGGCGTCAGAGCATAAGAAACCTTGCTTGTACGTCTGATCCATCGTTGTACGATAAAACAAACGCAGCACCCTGCGCACCTTTTCATCCAGTTCGCGGGTCGTGAACTTCCCTTCTTGAATTAACTTCAAATAAGGTTTTGCCAGGTAATAGTTGTCGTAAGCATTGGTGGCCCCCATGGTAAGTCCATCGGTCCAGGTGCCAAATTCCATGTCAAGTCCGTTCTTCACAGCCCGTTCGGTATCGTGCGCACCGCCCCAATCGCTCACCACCACACCGTCAAATCCCCAATCGCGCTTGAGGATGTCGTTGAGCAGATACTGATTGTGACAGTTGTGCTGATTCTTATACAGGTTGTATGCCCCCATGATACCCCATGCTTTTCCTTCCTGCACGGCGGCTTTGAAGGCGGGAAGGTAAATCTCATGCAAGGCTCTGTCGTCCACCACCACGTTGACCTGATGCCGGTATTCCTCGTCATTGTTCAGGGCATAGTGCTTCACACAGGCTGCCACGCCAATCGATTGCAGCCCTTGAACATAGGGAACAACCATGTGGGAGGCCAGAAATGGGTCTTCGCCCATGTACTCAAAGTTGCGTCCGTTCAGCGGAGTGCGGTTGATATTGACGCCAGGACCGAGTATCATGTTCTTCCCTCTATAGCGGGCTTCCTCGCCTAAACTCTGTCCATAGAGCATGCCCAACTGTGGATTCCAGGAAGCAGTCAGACAGGTCAGCGCCGGAAAGGCCACACACGAGTCGTTGGTCTGCCCAGCTTGCTCCCACTCATCCCACAGTACGTCAGGCCTGACACCATGAGGGCCATCGTCTGTCCAAAAGTCAGAAAACCCCAATCGAGGCACACCTGCTGACGAAAATTTGCTTTGTGCGTGAATCACTCTAATCTTTTCGGCCAGCGTCATGCGTTGCAATGCATCTTCAATGCGTTCTTCCACGTTTTTAGTTGGATCAAGATACACGGGCAACGATTGTGCCTTGGCCATACAAGTCATACCCAACAGGATGCAGGATAAAATAATTTTTCTCATTTTTATTGGGTGGTTTAGGTCATTATTCGACAAACTTCTTCCCTTCATACGCATCTATTCACCTTATTTATAGATGTTTTAAGTCTGTCTTATGCAAAGGTATTGATTTTTTGATGAATACGAAAGGCTGGAATGTAAAATATGACAGAAAGAGTTCTCACTTAGAGTCAACCAGCAAGTGCAAAATTACAAAACGTGTTTGAAGAACTCTCGTTTTGGTGTAGAAAAGTTTAATTTTTCTCTCGGTCTTTCGTTCAATTTCTTTTGTATCGACATAATTCTCTTGTCTGTATAACGTT
>JAQYPT010000030.1 GCA_028726625.1 Prevotellaceae bacterium
TCGTTGAGCAAGTCGATGCGTACGGTGAGTATGTCGATGTTGAAGAACTCTTGCATTGCTTCACAGTGTGTATTGTTGATGTTTGTTATTTCCATGTTTGTGTCTTTTTTTCGTTGAATGTTAGTTTGATTGTCTTTTTAACGCTGCCGTGAGCCATGCGGCTACTGCCATTGCCACGACTGCCACCACTGGTTCTTGTTCTACACACAGCGCCCCTACCAACATGGCAGCGGTGACCATGTTTACCCTTAGCACGGTACGGCGTGAGACGCTGTACTGGCAGATGTTAGAGTAGAACAGACTCTTTGCATTGAGCCATAGGTTGACACTGTTTACACACTCTTGCCAACGCTGCTTGAGCGTAGGCTGCTGCTCCACCTTGTTGGGAGCGAAGCTGATCATGGTTTGTTGCATTTCCATTGATTTTATTTTGCATTACCACGGATTCTGCCGTGGCGCAGAGGTACAGAAAAAGGCGGCTGCACATCCCGCTGCAAAATAAAATCAATGGTTCACCCGAAGGCTACTTCAAAATTTTACGGAATGGCAAGCCGCCAATATCGATGTCTAACTAAATTGCAATAAAAAAAGCCCGAGCCTTTCTATCTTGCCGAGCGTTTGACCGTCGCTCTTCGGAATGGTTACACCATTGATTTCTTTTGCACTGGCAAAGATAGAGTGTTTTTTTGAACGATGCAAGTTTTTTGCTATTTTTTTTGCGATGAAATTGGCGGCAAGAAAAAAAACGAGCCTCCGATGCGTCACGCACCAGAGGCTCAAAACCAGTTGTTGCTGCTTAAGTGTTAAATCAAACGAGTTTCAAACTGGTAAATTCTTCTCCCAGACGATGTATGCCTTCCTCTATCTTGATGAGTTGCTTGTCTGATATATAGGTGTTGCCCTGTTTGTACTGGCGCATCAAGGCGGAGTTGATACCCACAAATCGGGCAAAAGCACTGACGTTCAGCATGGAATAATATTCAAAAAGAGAAGCGAGATCAAACTTGTAGGTAGGTTTTTGTAACAGCATGTCTGGCACCCTGCCTGTTCTTTGTTTTTCGCTTTCTGCTACTTCCTGCATGGATTTCTCAAAATCGGCTTTAGCTTTGCTCGAACAGTCGCCACGCCCTATCAACGTATAATCTGAATCGTCTATATTGTATGCGATATAGCTTCCGTCTGCGTCTTTCTCTACGGCTACTGTCATCTTGTTTTTTTTCATATTGTTGATATTTTATGAGTTTAATTGTTAAGTTTCTATATTTTGCTCTCGCATTCAGAAAGGAACCGGTACTAAAACCCGATTTCCTTCCTGAGTCTGCTAACTAATCCCTTGCGAACTTCCTGTGACCAATGTCGCTCTATTTGAATGGTTTTCTTTGTTTTTGGGTTGTAATACTCATCATGCCGTGAGCCGTGCCGCACAAACACAAATCCTGCATTGACGGCTTTTTTCTTTAATTCGTTCCAGTTCATTTGTACTTCATTTGATTTAACATTGCAAATATACTACATTATTGTTATATAAACAAATTTTTCTATAACTATTTTGTAATACATTTGCTCTTTTAACATTTACATGAAAAAGCCGTCTATACTCACGTACGGACGGCTCAAAGAGTTCTTTCACAATAATTGAAGCACGAAGCATTCAATGTCTTATCAACAGAGGGTTGCCGCTTCTATTTTTTTTGCAAGCGACCTGATACCTTCCGCTATCTGTTGTTTTCGCTCAGGGCTTGGCTTCCTTATGCCTGTGGCATATTGTCGCATGACCGCTGAGCTGACGCCTATCTCCCTTGACACGCCAGCAACATTGATAAAGTCGTAGTAGTTGAACAATGCCCCAACATCAAAGGTATATTCAATCTCAATGGGCGGAACCTCAATGCCATCCTCTTTCAAGCTGTCCTTTGCATCTTCCCAACCTCGAAGCATGTCGGCAATGGCTGCACTTGCAGTATTGCCCTGCCCCAGCACGCTGGCATTAACGCTTTTTACTTTCATGTAGCAGGAGAAGTTTTTTTCGCCAACTTCTCGCTCTACTCTTGCGATTACCTTTTTCATGTCGTTTCTCGTTTGCACAGTTTTTAAGAAGTTCAATCACGCCCGTCCCCATTCAGTGAAGAGATGCCGCCACTTTTTTGTGGCGGCTCTCAACTTACTCATTCAAAAGGTCTTCAATAATTGACTTTGCTGTCATTTCCTTGATTTCCTTGCTTCCGTGCCTCGGTACGCTTGTTCTCGCCCCAGTCTTGGGATTTATCCAAATGTCATGCGAAGCACCATGTCGTTTCAAAAGGCAACCTGCCTTTTTCAACATTCTAATTAGTTCTGAATGTTTCATGATGTGAATGAACTCTTTGTCTTAATGACAGTGCAAAGATAACAAAAAAGTAATCATCCTCCAAATATTTAGCTAACTTTTTTGTGAACAATTACTTTTATGTCCGTATATAATAAAGCCGTCTATACTCACGTACGGACGGCTCAAAGAGTTCTTTTATTTAATGAAATACAGCGAACCTTAAAAAGACGCCGCTTGTAGTTCCGCTTTTATCTGCTCGATGCAGGCAGCCAAACGCTCGTAGGTCTTCTCGCCAGCATTCTTTATTCCGCTGACGTATTGGCGCATCAATGAAGGATTGATGCCTGCTCGCTTGGCAATGTCCGAAACGTTGAGAAAACTGAAGTAGTTGAAGAAAGAGCGCAAGTCGTATTTGTACTCGAACGCTACTTCGGGAACATTTTTACCTTGTTCCTCCATATCGTCCCTTGCCTCTTGGTAACAGTCCATCAAGTCTTGCTTAGCCTGTTTTACGGTAGCGCCACAAGAATTGAGACCTACACCACCAACATCCTCAACGGTTCTGCACCAGTAGTTCCCATCGGAAGCCTGCTCTACAATAATTGTTACCTTTTGCATTGATATATTTTTTTATTAGTGATAATGACAATGCAAAGGTAACAATAAAGTTATAATTTATCAAATAAAAAGGTAACTATTTTGTTATATGTTATTTTAGCATGTAGATAAGCCTACAATCCCATGTAGATAAGGCTGCAATCTCATGTGAATAACCACTCAATCTACATGAGTTAACAAACCTATCTGTAACAAGGTGTTGTGTGGCTCACACCACATAATTTTTAATTCATAATTCATAATTCATCTTATTAGTTGACGAGTTCACAAGTTGACAAGTTGATAGCTATTAACTGGTGAACTCGTAAACTTGTCAACTTGTCAACTGTATTATGAATTATGTTTACATATTCCGCTAAATATAAGGGAGGCAATTGCCAAGCCGTTGCAGGGCGGTGAGGTTTACGAAAGGAGGGAAGTGCGCAGGGATGCGCACGTTAAAACATAACACGTTGGGAACGTGTGGTTTATGTTTTTTAGGTGTGGAAAAACCGCGCAAAATGCGTGTTTTTCTCTGTGGTTTGCAACATTCGGGGCGTCGAATATTGCAAAAAGCGCCCTTGCCTTTCACTCTTGGAAGCGAAAGGCAAGGGCTGTGGGGCAAAACAACCATTTGCTTGAAGCCAAGAAAATGGTTGCTTTGTTATTACGAAATTATTTTACACGATAGTCTTTTAGTTGACGAGTTTACAAGTTTACAAGTTTACAAGTTGATAGTCTTGAGCTGGTTGGACTCCCCTCCTTCGGAGGGGTTAGGGGGAGGCTCCTTGTAAACTTGTCAACTCGTCAACTTGTCAACTCGTCACGATATTACATTCGTGATGGTGGAGCGTCCCGAGAGGATAGGATAGTTTTCTACACCGATGCACAGCGTGTCGAAGGCATCGGAGCCGTCGGTGCGGCTTTCCAGCTTGTCCTCCTCGGTCTCGGCAAGCTTTTCTCCCGACTTGTCTTTCTTTCCGTTGCGCACACCGGCAGAGGTGATGGAGATGAGCAAGTCGGGGTTGTTGTCACGATTGATAAGTACCTGGTGCTTGGCTCGCCCCCTGAACATTCGGTTGATGAGCGCATTCTTCAGGATGTGGTTCATGGGCTTGCCAATGTACTTTGCCCGAACACTCCATTGGTTTCTTCGCAGTGCGTTGATGATGATGCGGTAGAACGGTTCGGCATGCGTGCCATAGGCATTGCCGACAAAGGTAGCATCGTAGTAGAATACTACTTGCCTGCGCCTGTGGTAACGATAGTAGGCGTTGAAGTCGTCCATTAGCTCGGGCATCTTGCGTTCGTACTTCACGAAGAACGATTTTAAGATGCGAAGCTTTCCGTCCTTTCCTTCTTGTCCCACCACCATCCAGTTGATGTTGGCATTGGCATCGAACGCAAGAATCAGCGGCAGCGAGGGCTCAAGGTCGGCATCCGCACGACAATCATCGACAATGCCGCCCTGTTCCATGTTGCCAACGTTCAGCACCGCTTCGTTGGGAGCAGTGTACAGATTGATGTCTTCACGCATTCCACCGTAAAAACCGTCGGTGGAAATGGCAATGCGTTGACACATGATGGAGGTGGCGAAGGTGAGTGGCGGCAAGTCTCGCTTTGCTCGTCGAATGAACTCCTCGCCCAGTAAGGCGAGGTTTTGAATGGAGGAATATTCCTTGTACAGCAGGCAGCGTGAGCGAAACGCATTAAGTTGCCTGTCTATTTCCTTTATCCGCCTTTCCACAGCTTCGGCATTGCCTACCGTTTGCTTGTTGAGCGTTCGCCATCTGGCATACACTAATCCCTCGATGACCTCGACCACCTCCTTATCCATGCTGTCGGCATAGTTCAAGAACCATGAGCCACGCTTGGTTACGGGCATGTCGGAAGTGATGGTCATGCCATGGTGCAGCGGAAAGTTCCTGAAGTATTGTTCATTTCCACGGTTGGCTTGGAAAGTCTCGTCTTTCAACCTTTCAAAGTCAATGAACTTTGCTTCGTCTATAATGAGGTAGTCGAGCGACATGGAGTTGGAAGTTCCTGTACGGTCTTGCGAGATGATGTTGCATACCGAACCGTTGTAGAAAGAGATGGTGTTCTCCCAGTTGGCAGGAGTGAAGATGGGCGACTTCCAGTGAAGGTCTTTCCATGGTTTTTTCCCCACCACATAATGCAGGTCGCGCTTGAAACCCCACCGTTCGAGGTGTATGAGCATGGACGGCAGAATGTTGGTCAGGCAACGCTTGACGGATGGTGAGACAAATCCGCCCATGGAGCCAGGCATCCCTTGAAAACAAGATTGCAAACGACCCGCTTGTATGGCACCTTTTCCCATTCCACGCCCAGCGACTATCACCTCGTCACGCGTGTTCATGAGCAGGGCATACAGTTGCGGATCGTTAAAGTATTGTCTGTTTTGTTCTTCCTTATTCATCGGCAGTCACCTCCTCGTATTGAGTATCTTCCATCAAGTCCTGACGGTACTTCCGCTCAAGTTTCCTGATTTTCTCTCGCAGTCCTGCCACCTTTGTAATTCCAATGACCGTTGGGTCATCGGTGGGTACGAACTGTTGTGGCACGATTTTCTCGAACTCCAGTTCCTGTTCCTCGTCCTTGTCCGTTCGGTTGTTCTGTATGCGTGCCTTCTCTATCGACGCCACGGCACGCATGTCTCCCTTATCACGTGCCAAACTGAGGTCGTGTTCCAAGTCTTGGTTGATTTTCCAGCGCATGAACTCCTTGGATGCCTGTTGCATACTTCCCAACAGCACTTGCGTCAGGCGCAGATCATCGTATGCCTGTGAGCGTCCAATCTTGAACATCTTGATGTTGTATTCCACCACCTCGTTGTTTGTCTTTCCTGGGAACTTCAACCAATAGGCATACAAGGCACGCAGTCGCTGTAATCGCTCACGAATGGCGGTTGCGACACCTTTTTGCATGAGTTCATTTTCGTCCAGGACAATGAGTTTGGAATATAGATCGATGTTGATGGGGAGGGGCATGGAGGGAGGGAGTTTTTAAGTTGACAAGTTTACGAGTTTACGAGTTGACAAGTTGATAGTTTTTAAGTTGATAAGTTCATTAGTTTTGGAGTTGATGAGTTTATCCTCCGTCTATATGTATCCCCCTCCTTCGGAGGGGTTAGGGGAGGCTCCTCGCCAACTCGCTTCCTCGTTTACTAAACATACAGTTCATTTCTGACATTATCACGCAAACTTTCAAGTTTTTGCTGTGCGAATGGAGAGCCAGCTTGTGCGGCATCGATTACGTCTTGGTTCATTTCCAAGACGGTTCTGATGTAGCCTTTCATAAAGGCTTTACGTGCAGGATGCCCCACCGTATTGACATCGTCTCTCATCTCCGTCTCTTCAATATCCAAAAGGACGCCAATCTGTGTCGGTGTCAACATTTTGCTGGCAAGTTTTTCTATCTCGTTCAGCTTTTCGTTCGAATACTCCATTGATTTCTACGCTTTTGTTTTTAATGATTCTGTCGAGTCCTGTGTAAATGTCCAAGAAAGCACTCTGTTCTGTCGTTACCATAGTACACTCGGCTCGATCTCCGTAAGTCTGATTTTGAGAAGAGATGACCGTAACGGTATAAGATTCATTCTGCACCAACACAACTTTTGAGTGGTTCTGCGACAGATACACATGATCAAAGCAGTTGCTCATGAGCTTGTATAGCTGTAGTGTCTTGCGTGAAGCCTTTAGGTCGGCAACGAGCGTTGCATTGTCTACAAGTCCTTTGTTTCGTAAGCGCAAGAAGCCCGAAAGAAACGCCTCGCTGGTGGAAAAGGTACTGACATAAACATCGGCATGCCCGGTTTGCTGGAGAATCCACCCCAGCAAACCGAGCGTATGTAAGCCAGTACCCAAGTAGTACTGTGTGCGTGCGGTACTCAAAGGCATCAACAAGCTGTCGATGCACTTTCCTCTACTCATCAGCTTTCACGTTTTCTTCGGTGGGCTGGCTTGCTGGCAAGTTGATGCCTGTTGCCTGTAGCTTGTTCATCAAGTCTTCACCCATGACCTGTTCGTTGTCAACGAGCATCTGTACACGCTGCGTCATGGAAGACAAGAGCGATTGATAAGCCTTGGTTTTTGCATCGGTAGCGTCATCTTTCAATGCCTCTTTTTTCAAAGCCGAAAGTTTGTCAACGTTCTTGCTGATGTATGAACGTGCGTTGTTGATGTTCTTGAGCGTCTTCAAGTCATCGGATGCGCCGTCCTCTTCACTTTTATCACCTTCGTTCTCAAGCGTAAAACTGTCGTAGCGAGCATAATCAGCCTTATAGGCATAATAAGTTTCCTTCAACACCTTAAGGTTCTCCTCGAGGTCGCATGGGTTTTCGATGGAAAGACATGTATTGTACATTTCCTTTATGCGTTTCCACCGTTCAGCGTTGGCTTCCCAGATTTCACGGATGTTCTGTGGCAGCTGGTCGTGATCCTCTCGCTTGCCATTGCGGACAGGAGCCGCCGTTTCATCAGTGTCATCAGTTTCAGACGTTTCGTCTTTCCCTTCAGACTGTTCTTTGTCAATGCCATTCTCTCGCAGCTCACTCAAGAACTCGTCAGCCTCACGTCGCACGTCCTGACAGGTCTTGCCCTTCATTCGCAACGGTAGAAACTTCTTGAGCTCGTATTCCACAGTTTTCAAGAAACGTTTAGGATTGGTGGAAATCGTCATGTAAAGCATTCGATTACGATTGAGCTGCAAGAGCATTAGCGCACCTTCCATGATGTCGGCATCCTCTGTATGTGCTGGCGCATTGAGCCAAGCCACAATTTTATCTGTAAGTGTTTTATCCATTTTTTTTTAATTTGAAAAAGGAGGTAACCTTTCACGATTGCTCGCTATGATTGCCTCCTTTAGTTTTATTTAATTTTTATTGTATGAGTTATCCTGAACAATCTATACCTTAATGAGAACCCACACTACTTGGCGTGTTTGAAACGGCAGCACCCATCTTTCCTGTGGCACCATCGATGTCGCCATCCTTGGTATGGATTTTTCCTACATAGAAAGGCGCAGGATGCAAGTCGGTACATACGGCTTCCACGCTGGTAACGTTGGAGTCGGTTGCCGTTTTTCCTGTGTCTTGCTTCAGTGCCAGCTCGGGAGTGAAGTCTTCCGAACCAATGACCCTTGCTTTTCCGTTTCGCTGGAAGAAGATGTAGATCATCTCATCGTTGTTGGCACGGTCGATGTAGCCAGTGGCTTCCTCTTCTGTTCCGGGGATGCCGAAGTGCAGCGTGTTCTTGAACGTCTTGCAGCCATCGACACCCTGACTCTCTACATTCAGCTGACCATTGTCCTTGACAATGCCCACCTTGTGGAAATACTTGTCGGCTGCTGGGGTGAAATCACCCTTGTACGACACAGCTTCCTTGAGGTTGGCAGGAGCATCAGGGATGGACGGATAATTCACGATGTCGCGCTTAGGTATGCCATACACCATGTCACGGATGCCAGGCAGCTTTTTCTGTCCCGGGCATTTTTCCAATTCCTCGTAAATCGAGGCATTCTCTTTACATTTTGCCATATTCTTTCTTTTTTATAATTCTACGTTGATTAAAGGTTGGTGGCTCTGTATTCAAGCCACCTAACCCTGTTTACACTAACTTTTTCTGTGCTACGGCAAACACCTCTGGCGACACGCTCTCGAACTGAACGCCGAAGAACATGTTTGCTATGAAGTCTACATCGTAGTGGTTCTTCAACGAACGCTCCACGATGAAGTTCTCGTCTGACGATTTCTGGTTGTACAGCAGCAGCATGTTCGTCTTAGGCGTCAGCAGCATGAAGTCCATTGGCACACACGACAGTGGTACAATCTCCACGTTCTCCGCTCCATCGAGCGTGCGCTTGTCGTACGACTGATTGTAAGGCAGTGCGCCATGACGTGTCTGATATGCCTCGGTGTAGTAGTGATATACCCGAGAGTTGACGAACAGCTTGAGGTTCTGTCCACGCAATACCTCAGAGATGTTCTCTCCCCAGTAGAAGTCTTTCAGCGCATCCTCCGCATTCTCCTTGGTGATGGAGTCGGTCAGCTCGAACAGGTTACCCAGTTCCTTGGAGATGTACACCTTCTTGTTCTCATTCTCACCCTTGATGTCCTTATCGATGATGGTCTTGAAGCCATTAAAGAACGATGCAGTTTTGTCGAACACTGAACCATCGTGCTTTGCAGTGAAAGCGTTGGTGTACAAGCGTTCGCCCAACTTCTTGAGGATGTAGGCACATACCTGCACTACATAGGGTACGTTTTTCAGCCCATCACCCTTGGTTATGTCGCTTCCCCAAATACTTTGGTAGATGGCATTAGGATCAATGGTCTCAATGCAGTTTCCGAAGAACGTTTCCAGTACACGACCGTCAAAATTGACGTCCGCTTTATGCTCTTTGTCCTTTTTGTAGTTTCCTATTTCGAACATTCCGCTCATCTCAGTTACCGTATCACGGTAGCGGATTCCTGTGCGAACAGAACAGTGCTTGAGAAGTGCATCCATGGCGAGCATGGGCTGCACGATGAGTTCCTTTCGGTAGGTTTGGAAAGTCTTAGACAATTTTTCCGGGGTGAAGTTCACATCACCCACTTTCAATGTAGTTTCTCCCATGGTTATACGTTTTTTACAGAGTTAAAGATGGCACTTGCTGTGAGTGCTGGGGCTTCATTCTTTGGGTTTTCCTCAGTTTCGTCTTGCGTTCCAGCCGACTTCTTGAGGTTCTCGATTTGCTCGTCTTTCGATTTGAGTTCTTTTTTCAAATTCTCAATCTCCTTCATCACATCTTCCACTTGCTCAGAGGAAGTCTTGTCTGATTCTGGCGAGTCCTCTTTTTTCTCTTCGTCCTTTCTCTCTTCCTTCTGCACATTGCTCAGCTTCTCGTTGAGCAGCTTTGCTTGTTCAGCTGTGAGAGAGATGACATCGTTTTTCACTTCTATCGAGTCGACACCCAAAGCCTTCTCGATAGCATCTGTCTTCAATTCACTCATATTTTGTTTATCGACGTTGTTAGATAGAAGCAGGTTCTTGAGTTCTTGCAACGTCTTTTGCCAGAAACTCTGAGTTGGATTGCCATTGCTTTTTTCGGTCATTTCCTTTGGCAAAGGCGGTATACCCACATCTGTTAGTAATTGATTGTCATATTTATATGCGTTGAGCTGCGCATGGTACATGTTCGTCACACGGGCGTCATTCTCATCTTTTCGTATTTCGTCTACCAGTCCAAACTCAAAAGCTTGTTCGGCAGAGAGCCAGTTGCCTTTCTTCATCTGTGCAGCGCATTCCTCCTTGGTCTTACCCGACCTTTCGGCATACATTTGCGCCAGCACGTCATCGAAGGTGCTTAGGTTGTTGCGCTGCTGTGTCATCTCCTTGATGAACTCATCCAGCTGCTCTTTGTTCTGATTATCATATTTCAACACCAATGTTGACGTGTTGTGGATAAGGAAGAAACTCCCTTTCACAATGTCAATCGACTTACAGCCGATCATGGCTATGGTAGAGATGCTGGCGTTCATTCCAAAAGCGTGCGCATGTACATTGCCATGGTCTTTGAACAATTGATTCAACACAAGTCCATCTTTCACATATCCGCCGAGTGAGCAGAATGCCACATGAACTTCCTTGTTTTTCTTTTGGTCAAGCAGGTATTTCACATATCCTGTTGACAGGCAATCCCAGCCTCCAATGGTTCCATTGATAACTATGTCGTATTCCATTTGCTTGATTGTTTTCAACAAAGGTATGGCATATTATATAAGGTGTAAAACACATGAAGCCCTATATTTCGGGAATTGGGAACTTCGTTTTCCATTGAATCTTTACTTCATTCCATTGTGCATCACTCGCTTTCTCTGGATAAAATTTTCTGACACTTGTTTCCACAAATGGTCTCTTTCCGCTGCCAACGATGATCGTTTTTCCACCAACGACATCGAATTTATACACTCCATATCCATTCTTCTCCATGTCCTGACAGGTGTAAAATTTGGCGTTTACTTCAAAAATCACCTCTTTTTCCACTATTTTTTGTACCACGGAGACCTCTGCGTGCCTTTTGATTTCTATTTCCTTCCATGGCAAAGAACGAATGACATTTGGTAAATTTAGTCCATTTTTCAATTCATCACCTATCGACGAGCAATCTACTCGCTCAACCCTCTTTATTATTTTCGTCATCCTCATATATTAATAATGTGTAAAATAAAAGCGAACGCTTGCGAACAAAAGTCCTATTATAGTAGGAACGAATTTCGCAAAAAAAATTGTTTATTCTCTTGATGATGCCCTTGACGTACGCATCAGTACCACTCCTTTTTCCATATAAGTCTTACGCATGCGTTGATAGCGCATCTTGATGGTGTAGTCGTAATCGGTGGAGATACCGTTGTTTTCACACCATGCCCTTACACAGTTGAGAATCGTACACCCACAACGTGTCATTTCGTTGAGCTCTATCCACATCTGCATCATGAAGTTGTCTTCTACCAGCTCGAGCAAGGCATTGCACGCCGACTTTGACATGTAGTTCCAGCAAAGTGGCTTCTTGTGCTTGTTGTCGGGAATGACCACCACCACATGTTCTTCCATGGGCTTTTTGGGTATATGCCCTTTTGGGTTAAGTCCCACAAATCTCCTGATGCAAGCATTTTCGACCGAGCGTGCTGGGAAGACGACTGGCGAGCCGTAATGGTTGGTTAGCCATTGTCCGATGAATGGCTTGACAGGTAGGTAGAAGACAAACTTATTCATGATGTTGTATAGATTTCCCACAAAGGTAGGAAAATCCGACAATAACAACAAACTGGAATTTATTTAGTTGACTAGTTGACGAGGGGACAAGTTGACGAGTTGATAGTTCTCCAGCTGGTTGGACTCCCCTCCTTGGGAGGGGGGAGGGGGAGGCTGCTCCTTGTCTCCTTGTCTCCTTGTCTCCTTGTCAACTTGTTAACTCGTCAACTTATAATATGAATCATTTTTACAAACTGCCGTTTATCACTCTTTCTGACTTCTTCTTTTTCTTAGTCTTTTTCTGTTCTGTTCTTAGTTTGTCAGAAAAGTTTGTTACACGTTATAAGTTGTTACAAATCTCGTAACCTGCTGATTTTCATATTGTCACATTTTTTACAAAACGAGTTGCAACTTTGTTACAGCACAAGAATTTTTGTTACATGACACTGGTGGAAGATTGCTGTAACAAACTTATTTTAGTTTGTTACACTTTGTTACGCAAGTTTGTTACAACTTTTATTTCTCTTATTCTCTTTATTTTCAATTAGTTATAAAGTTTTTCAAACATCTGTTACAAAGTAACAAAGTTTTCGGACAAAAAACTTGGGGGATGTTGGGGGTGATTGCTTGGTGAGGAGCAAATTTGCTGAAAAATGTTTACAATGTACGTCTTTTTGTTTGTGACTATTCAACTGCATGAAATAATAAGCGGCAACACTACTCACGCAGTGCTGCCGCCCCAGAAAAATTTTCAATAACGATTATAACATTCTAATATGGTGTATCATCATCAAAATCCAATGCGCTTTGCTCGGGCTCTTTTATTTCACTTTCTGCTCCTTGTTTACTTCTTACATAAATCATGTCTTTTACCTTCTTTAAGCCGGGAGCCACATCTATGCGCTGCTGTATTCGCCCAGAGGCATTGCAAAGCTCTTTCGGGTTCAGACAGTCAACCCATGGGCAATACTCGCAAAATGCTTTCAACTTCTTGGTGAAGCTCTGCATGGTGAGCCTGTTGACGTTGGCGTAATTCGTGTACTCGTTGAATACCACGTCACGCTCGAGGTACGTGTCGAGATGATCGCTCTCTAACGAGAAGTAACCGTTTGCCCAGTCCTCGAAGTTCTCGCCCATGTCGGCTTTGTACTTCCGCTGTATGATGTTGTTCATCGGTGGCTGTGGCTTGACGTTCGTCTCCATGACGCTGAGGTAGAAGGCGCAACATTGCAGCCAAAAGTTGATGTCGTTGTTCCAGTCCTCCTCCGAATAGTCATAGGCATAAAGCGTCTTTCCGAAGTCATCGCGAATAGAACGAGTTTCGAAGTAATCGTTCGTCTCTGTCTTCTGGTGATACCAGTCTGAGAACACCATGAACAAAGATCGTGCCTCTGTGGATGGGTCGAAGTCAGAGGGTACGTAATTGGTGGTAAATGCTATCTTTGGGCTGTCGTCAAAGGGTATGGTATAAGAATGGTTGTTCTTTGGGTTCACCGTCATGTCCGAGGTAATGTTGTCGTAGAAAAGCCCAAGATTGAGGTATCTGTCGCAATCGTCGATAAGCAGTAAGTCGGTATGCTGGCTCACTTGGTCGAAGACGTGCGGATTGTCCATCAGCTTTGGGTTTCTGCCAGACAGCTTTACCGTCTTCATCAGGTATGACAGCACCTTGAAGAAGAAACTCTTTCCGCTTCTGCCGTTGCACTCGTCGTTCTCTCCGATTTTGTTATCCATTGCCATGGGTGCCCAAGCTCTCGTAAAGTCCTTGTAGCGGTGCAGCATGTAGCCAAAGGTGAATATCTTGTTTATAAGGTTTTGCTTCTGTTCCATGATTTCGAACTGCTCAAGTCCTTCGCCTGCAATCTCGAAAGGATGGTTGTTTAGATATTCTATTCTTTCCTCTTCAGGCTTCCCCTCAAACAAGTCTTCCGTTTCTTTCTTCCAGTACAGTCGGCTGGTGTTGATGAGGTAACCGAAGAAGTGGCTCTTCACGTTCAGTATCTCAATATCGAAGTATGGTGGTCTGTCCTCTTCCACGATGCGCTTTATCCTGAACATGCTTTCTGTCTTTTTGAACTTGTGGTCGATGACGTTTTCTTTCCACACAAAGTTGCTGAAGTTGTCAGACTTGCCATCCTTAATCTTGAATCCTCCATTCACCTCGATGTCGTTGCTCACTTCCACCGTTGCGTTGGGGAAGAAGAAGAATTGGCTCTGTGGCGTGTAGTTGGAGAAGTCAAGCGTGATACGGTCAAGGCTTTCGAGGGATGCAGGCAGCAGTTTTGATGTTTCCAGCACCAAGTTCACCACCATTACTTCCTCATGCCTGTCGACCACCCACTTTCGCACAAACTCACGAATGTCATTGGCTTTAATCTGCTCGACGATGTTTCCGCTTATCCTGATGAACCTTGAGGTGTCTGAGTTGTCGTCACGGAGGATGTAGAAGCCATTTATCTTCAGAAAGTAGTAAAGATAAGCCGTGTTTATCTCCGCTTTCGCCTTGCCTTTGTCGTTGTAGGAAACTGTCCAAAAGCGTGCAGGGTACGCCAATTTCATTAAGTTTTTGAAGTCTTTTTTCTCTGAGCGCAGCTCCATCCAGTCTCGCAAATCCTTTCGTGACTTTCCTCTGTTATCGTGGTAGTTCTTGAGCCATTCTGGCAACCAAAGCGTACGGATGTCGATGTAGGTAAGCGCAAGTTCCTTGCCCTTCCTAATACCTGTTTCATCGATGTCTGGAATGTTGTACAGCACCTCCATGTATTTCATGATTTCCTTGTACTCCTCGGTGGAAATATGGTACGTCTCGCTGTTGAACCACAGTGGATGAAAGCCCATGGAATGGCAGCATAATGCGTCACGCTCGCCAGAACATATAAAAGCTTCAGACAGTTTCTGTTGCTTGTAGGGCTTGTCATCGTCGTGCGTGCGCTGCCATTCCCTTTCCTCTTCAGCATTGAACTTGTGGTAGGCTTCTTTCAATTCGGAAAGTCCATTGATGAACCGTTGTGGTTTTTTCCCTGCAGGCGTGTAGGAGAAACGAAATCCTTTGTCGCAATTGAGTGGTTCGTACACTTTATAAAACTTCTCCTCAGGTACATCACCATGTGCCTCGCTTATCAAGCACTCGCGCATGAAGATAGGATAATGCTCGTTGGAATGCTTTACCAAAGTCTCACGGTTCTTCACGTTGGTAATCCACTTCACGGAATGCCAGTGAAGCGCATCAACGTCAGCCTGCGTGACCTTAGGTCCTAATACCTTCAGCTCTTCTTGAGAGAACTTCTCATTCAATTCAAACGATCGAGAGCCGTCTGGCTCTTCTTGTGTGGCTGCTCGCTTACGAATGTCGGGCTTGTTGAAAGTATGATTCAGTTCGTCTTTTACTCCGTACATCGCAGCCAGTTGCAGCAGGGCTTCGTTGAATTGGCTTTGGTGCATGCCCTTGTAGTTCATGTAGACAGAAATGCCATTCTCTCCCTTGCCGTCGCCGCCAAAATCTGTTACTTGCCAAATCTTTCCGTATCGTTGAGAGTTGAATTCTCTTAGTGATGCAGAAGGCGTACGCTCATCACGAATGGCAAAATGTTTCTTCGTATTCACACATTCTGCCGCTTGCGGATAGCAGTGCAAAATGATGTCAAGCCCACCTAAAGATTCAAAATCGAAGTGCAAAATTTGTTGGTGTTTGGATTGTACAAAAAACATGAAAAACACCGCGGAGGTTTGCCATGCGGCCGGGGGCGCGAAGCCCCCGAAGAGCACAATCGGCAATACAAAAAAAGCAAAAG
>JAQYPT010000031.1 GCA_028726625.1 Prevotellaceae bacterium
ACTTTATCCCCGCATAAAAGCAGTTTACAACCCATAGGGCCGTCATCCTGCACGCTACTTGGCTGGTTCAGACTTGCGTCCATTGACCAATATTCCTCACTGCTGCCTCCCGTAGGAGTTTGGACCGTGTCTCAGTTCCAATGTGGGGGACCTTCCTCTCAGAACCCCTACCGATCGTCGCCACGGTGGGCCGTCACCCCGCCGTCAAGCTAATCGGACGCATCCCCATCCATATCCGAAAAATCTTTCATCCTGATCTGATGCCGTCACAGGACACATCGGGAATTAGGCTTGCTTTCGCAAGGTTATGCCCGGGATATGGGCAGGTTGGATACGCGTTACTCACCCGTGCGCCGGTCGCCATCAGACTTAGCAAGCTAAGTCCATGCTGCCCCTCGACTTGCATGTGTTAGGCCTGTAGCCAGCGTTCATCCTGAGCCAGGATCAAACTCTACATTGTAAAATATAGTTGAAATGGATGATAACATCATGTATAAGGCTCACGCCGAAACACGCATACCATGCCAACTTCGTTTTCTCTGTTCAGAACGAAACTCCAGAATTTAAAAGTATTCTCACCTTTGTTCGTTTCTAGTAAGAATTGAACGGTTCGTAAATATTCACCCATAAGTGCTATAAAAAACACTCATGCTTCTTGTACTACTTCTGTCTTTATGTAAATCTTTTCAAAGATCGCTTCTTTGTAACGCTAACTCAACTTTTAGTGCGAAAGCGAGTGCAAAGGTAATACGAAAAGTGATACCCTCCAAATAAATGAGCAAAAAAGTTTGAAAAACAACGAGGATTTAACGTTTGTTTACAATTTCACCTTTTATATATAATCATTTATGAGAATATTAGAGTGAAACGTAATGTATTACGAACCGAGAGAATTATGTACAAAATGTACATTTTTTATCATGAAAACAGCCCTAAAAACGGCTCTTCAAAACTTACAATATAGAAAAAATCAATAGACACAGAGGGAGCAAACAAGAGATGAGTAGGCAAGAAAAAAAACAGTTTTTGATGTAAAAGCAATGAGTTATTCATTCCATCTACATCCTTTTGACGGGCAATTTACAGGCAATTACCAGTCAAAAGCATGGATATTACAAGCTTAACTCAATGCTTTTGGTCTCAAATAGTGAAGGAATGAGATGGAAAACGACAAGAGAAGACTGTAACTACCTATAAATAAATAATATACTACACTTGTTCATATTTGGCTAATTTGCACACAGCATCGTGTCTGTTTGTCTACAAGCTAAGGATTCAACATCTTGTTGTTAAATAAAAATTATCTTCAATCAGCACTTCTACTTCATGACGGCAAAAGGATATTACAATTGTAACAAACCCAGAACCAGCAAGAAAAGAAGCATCTACGCCATTTGATCTGCAGAAAAAATTGAATGGCACGCCAGCCTGACATGTCGTCCGAGCCTCATTATTCGTCGCTGGTTTTAAATAAAAGCGCATCTTCGGCCATGACCTTCTGTAACTGCTTAGCATTCGGTTTGAACGACACGTAGGTTAGATAGCCAGCCACAGCACCACCCACCACGGGGACCACCTTGCTCAAACGCTTGGTCAAAGAGCCTTTGGTAACTTTCCCACGCACCCATTTCGACATGCTTTTTACAAAGGGAAGCCAAACATTGGTAGGCACATTGACCTGTGGTAAATGAGACGCCATGTCCTCAGAAAGTGCGCGTGCAACCTCCTTGACAGCTTGATTAGCAACATCCGACCCCAGCATCGCTCCTAAGAAGATGGTCAATAAATCGTAAGCTGAATCCTTCATCTTTCCGTCTCGCTCTCTCAGGTCTGGATAGCCGTATAGATAGGCCAACTTTTGAGCAATAATCAAAGTGTGGTAGTAATACTGCAACAGGTCAATGGGTATGGCGACGAACACTGCTGCCCCACCGGGTATGCCTGTTACCGTCGAGACAAGGGTTGCCATCTTGGCCTCTTTGACTATGCAATCACTAGCGATTTTTGCGATTAATTTTTCCGAAACGACATCAATCGGACGCTGTAAGGCAGCCTTTTTGATTTCCTCGTCGGTGCAATGAGGACGCAAAGCCTCCACTAAAAATTCAACTCTATCAACCTTGACCCCTGGGATATTCAAGATGGCAAACATGAGTTTGCTCCACCTTGTCACTTCTTTATTTTCCTGATTTTCCATCATTCAATCGTTTTTTGTCACACTTTGAATCGGCAAACCTAGAGCTAAACATTAGGTCAACCGAATCATAGCAGCGAACATCGTTCAACCACAAAGATAACAAAAAATCGATAAACAGACACATTTGTCAACATAAATATTCACAACTGAGTATCCCGTGAAGACCATTTTACCCGCATGCACAGCTTGCACAACCGTCGATTACATTTGTTCAGCCTTACCTTATATTATTATGTGACACTCAGAAGAAATGACTCATACAGAAAGAGCCAGCAACAGCCGTGCTTTGATGTAGGTGAACTAAAAATAGTCCACAATGCTCTCAAGTTCCATTATTTGAGGTTGAACGTCACATTGAGGTGCTTGTTGCTCCTGACGTAGGTTGTTACAACATCGTACGAGATGGCCGACTGCTCGGCCTGAGCTGATATCAGTTGCTTAGACTGCGGGTAAAGTACAATGCGCTTCGTTGCCTTTCCGTTTGTCAGTTGCAACTCGAAATAAAGGTCACTACTATTGGTTATTTCATAAAACTTGGTGGTTACTCCCTTCTTGTTGGTCTGTGAGTAATGGCTGGGTGCCACTTTGACACA
This sequence comes from Prevotellaceae bacterium, assembly GCA_028726625.1. Taxonomy (GTDB): domain Bacteria; phylum Bacteroidota; class Bacteroidia; order Bacteroidales; family Bacteroidaceae; genus Prevotella. Next base: position 2,791 of record JAQYPT010000031.1, read on the forward strand.
GGCATGAAACAGATTGTGCATCAAATCTTCTCGTCCTGCCAACAGCTTACTGGACCATGCGATGGTTCGTCCTGCATCGAGCGCCTCTCGGATGCCGCGCGATGATCGTTCCTTAGCCATGACCAAAGTCATGGTGCGATGCACATAACTTTTGCTGCGGTCATAATCATGAGCAATCAGATTATGAATGTCAGACGTTCCCATCACGGTAAGTCCCTTGTCGATACACCAATCAAGAGCTTTCATGTGGAAACCAAATCCGTTGATCACCTCTATGCCATGCAAGGCCTTGTTGCGATACAAGTCGTCGATGAATGGCAACCACTCGTACGAACCTTCAATATTAGGCTTCCATCCTGGGTGGTTCCAGAAGATGAAGGCACCCTGCTCTTTGGCCATCATGATGGACTTTCGATCGAACTCACTATTCTTTTCTTCAGTGAACGGTGAGGAGTCTTTGAGAAAGATGGCGTTAAAATGACCGGGAGGAGTGTTTCGAGTGATTTCCGATCCCTTGATGAACAACACATTGTTCTTTGCGGCTCCCTCTTTGCCCACTTCATACGAGCGGTTGTGATCAGTGGTGACATCGTCTTTGTGTGGGTGATACTCGATGTGATCAGTGAGGGCGAAGGCATCAAGTCCCTCTTCCCAGGCCTCTTGGTTGCGCACATTGGGCCAGACATGTCCATCTGAAAAGACGGTGTGCTGATGGAAATCGCATTTGAGCAGTTGGTAGCCATTCACTTCAGGCAATACAATGTTCTCACGGTACACTGGACGACGATTCTCGTCGAGGTACATCATGCCATTTTCATTGGAACGTTGTGCGAAGGCCTGCACTGACATGAAGAGCAGCAGTACCCGCAGAAAAAGTTTTTTGTTCATAAGCGTTTTATGATAGTGCTATATTTAGTTTCCTTTCATCAACGCTGCAAAATTATACTATCTATGTTGTAAATATGTTACAATAAATTGAAGAAAACATTTCAACAAGAGTTCATCTTTCTACCATGCTTTGACATGTTTTCACCTTGGTCATCATCAGGGTAAAGTTTTCTCATAAAGTTTGAAAGTTCCATACTCGAGAGATTGTGCGAGTATTCCCTAACCACGCCAATTCCAGAGAAATGAGCACTTTCTATTATGAAGTTGAATCTATTAAAATAAAAAAAATGTTTTTTCCTATGGTTTTCTAGAAAACTTTACTATATTTGCAAGCGACTATATGGGGATTTGTGAAAATCTCTAATTAGTTTAGTTAAGTCTAGTTTAGTTTTTGTGTTGGTTGGGGGTTACCGATTGGTAGCCCCCAAGTTTTTGATTGTCCTCGCAAGAGCTGTGTTTTATGGTTGAATGTCCCGAATATGGGCTAAAAGCGAGAATGATAGAAGGTTCATTCATTTACTTTCAACATACAATCTCACAGCGTGGATAACACATCTGCGAGATTGTAGATGATGGTAGTGCGGCCTTTATACCATCGGTAGCGATGGCCATATTGATGATAACAGCCGTTAATGTCTACAGCGTGATGGCAGCACCAGCCACCAGCCAAATTCCCGGTTGTGGCACATTGCCTGCATCCATGTAGGTCTTGTTCAAAATGTTGTTGGCATTGAGGTACGCCTTCCAGTTGCTTTCGTTCCACGTCAGACGTGCGTCCACCACGCTATAAGGCTTGTACGAATGAGCCACTCCCTCTCTGTCCATGTAGCTTCCCATACGGTCGAGATAACGACAAGACACGCCTAAATCCAATTTTCCAATGAGATGTAGCTGTGCATCAGCCACAAACTTGTGCTTGAGATACTCCAAGACATATTTGCTGACAATGCCTTTTTCCTCCTTGTGGTCTTGATTGATAAAGGAATAACCCAAAGACACTTTCTTCAAGAAATGCTGTGATGGCAGAATGCGCAGGAAATTAAAGTCGAAACTGCTCTCCACACCCAACGAATTGATCACGCCAAAGTTGACACTTTTCCACACTAATTCATTTTTTTCATTGCGTGTACCATCTTGTATCCAGTCTATCAGGTTCTTGTGATGATTGTAATACACGGCTGCCTTAGCATTGATGTAAGGATTGCCAAACTTGATACCTCCTTCGAGGGCGGACAGTTCCTCTGGTTTGAGGTGCTTGTCTGCCTTGTGACCACCTACGGAATAGAACAATTCCGTCATGGATGGCATGCGCAGCGAGGTGTTATACGAGGCATAAAGCTTAAAGGCATCACCGATGCGATAGCTCATATCTACCCCTGGGTACACACGCATGTTCATGTTCGCCTGACTGTTTTTCACGGCAATCAAGCCCGCCGAGAGGGTGAACCTATTGAGCAGCACGTTATGTTCAAATACAAATTGCGTATTGGTGCGCTGCAATCCGTTGGTGTACTGACGGTCAGTGCCATGAATGTGCTGTGGGTTCTCGAGCTTCTCTCCAAGGTTTCCACTCATCAAGTCTTCGTGTCTCAGCTCAGCACCGAAGGCAGTTCTACCTCCAACCCAATCAAAGTAGGCATTCAGCTTGACGCCATACACGTCGGTTCGGTGGTAGTTGAATGGATATTTGTCAGGCTCTCCGCGAAACAACTCGAACCTATCCATGCCCCGGTTCCAATAAACAGATGGGCGAAGGTGAAATTTACCTTGTTTGTTCTCGGCTTGTATGGCTGTGAATGTCTTGAAAGTATGCTCAAACTGATTGTCCCATTTCACGCCATAGAATGTGTTTGCGCCAAAATCTTTTAAGCTCATGCCGGCATGCCACTTCACATCAACCCAACTGTCTTGATAGTTTCCTTGATAAAACGACTTGAGCGTACGGTAATCAGCGTTCAGTTTTCCTACCTTGCTGCGTGAATAACCATCGCTTCGGGTGGCCGAAAGAGAAAGCTGGTTGTTCCAGTTATTACGGGCGATATTGCCCCTTAGACCTGTGGAGAAATAGCCATACGAGCCACCTTCCATGCGAGCTGTGAGTGAAGTGTGGGCTGCCGCCTTGGTGACAATGTTGATGGCACCTAACAAAGAAGATGTGCCATAAACCCTACCTGCCGGGCCTTCCAAGACTTCTATGCGTTCGATTTCGCTTAAATCAACAGGAATGTCGAACGCATTGTGCGCGGTTTGCGCATCGCAGATATTGATACCATTCAACAGAATGGTGACCTGCTCCGAGTTTCCGCCACGGATACCCACATCGGTCAATGCGCCCAACGGGCCTTTCTGGCGGACATCTACCCCTATTGCTAATTTCAATAGGTCATTAACACTTTGTACCGGAGCCGATTCAATATCATTTCGGCTCAGTACAGTTACCATTCTCGATTGCTGACTGACGGTCAGCGGAGCGCGCGAGCCGGTGACGACCACCTCTTCGAGCTTCACTTCCTGGCGTGCAAGGCTGTCTCCTTCCAAGTCGTGGCGCACACTTACGCCATCGGCCTTGGCGTAAGTCAATGTGCTTACGCTAAGGACACTAATCAAAACTTCTTTGCCAAGAGCAGCGAAGAGCGAATATCCTTTGCGGTTAAAATGCTTGAACCACAGCGGATTGCGCTTGTTAAACTGTTCTTTTACCATGTTTGTAAATTAAAAATCACGGCAAAGTTAATGAAAAAGAGACACAACCCCACTTTTCAAAGGGTACAAAATAAGAGAAAAGTGGGGCTTTTGTTGTTGGATTGTTTCAAGATTATTGAATCATATCTCATAGCATCTTTCATGCCATTGTGCAGATAACACTTAGAATCCAGATACACTATAACCTGTCCATCGCAGGCCAGAGTCATCACAATCACTTTGAAACTTAGTGGCGTTCAAGCTGAAAGACGTACTCCTTCCTATTTAACAATATTGCCCAAGATGCTGCGAGTAATCTCACGTGTCATGGTACGAGTAGCAGCCGAAGTGGCATTTTTAACGGCACGCTCAGTGGTTGACTTGCGAGAACGCGATTTCTTACCCGTCACCTGGTTAGAAACTGCCGTTCCTAATACCGAGGCGAAAGTGGCTGTGAGGGCGGTGATGACCGATTTCAACACTTTACTGAACAGGCTGTTGCCATTACCGGCTGCTGCTTTCGGCGCTGATTTTTCTTCTTCTACAGGTGTTTCTTGCTGTGCCTGCTGTTCCATTTTGAGGAGTTGTTCATAAGCACTTTCACGATCAAAGGGCTGGTCGTATTTACTTCCCAAGCTCGATTGAGCGATAATGGCTTTGCGCTGTTCGTCCGTGATGGCCCCAATCTGACTCAATGGAAACAGCATTTTGGCGCGTTCAACCATCTGTGGCGCCCCTTTCTCATCCAAGAACGACACCAAGGCCTCGCCAGTTTCAAGGTTTGTAATAGCCTCTTCGGTCTTAAAGGCAGGGTTCGCGCGGAACGTTTCTGCAGCACTCTTCACCGCTTTCTGATCTTTTGGCGTGTAAGCACGAAGCGCATGCTGCACGCGATTGCCCAACTGTCCAAGTATGTTGAGCGGTATGTCCGTAGGACTTTGGGTGATTAAATAGATGCCCACACCCTTACTTCGGATGAGGCGTATCACCTGTTCTATCTTATCAATCAAGGCTTTTGACGTGCCTTCAAACAACATGTGCGCCTCATCGAAGAAGAATACCAGCTTGGGCAGTGGCTGATCGCCCACTTCGGGCAACGTCGCATAAAGTTCAGAGATTAGCCAAAGCAGAAAAGTGGAATAAAGTTTCGGTTGCATCATCAGTTTATCAGCGGCCAACACATTCATGATTCCTTTTCCGCCTTCGGTTTGCAACAGGTCATGAATGTCGAAAGAGGGTTCGCCAAAGAACAAGTCGGCACCCTGACTTTCCAACTGGAGCAGTGCACGTTGGATGGCTCCGATAGAAGCAGAGGAGATGTTTCCATACCTCGTGGTGTACTCTTTGGCGTGCTGGCCTACGTAGTCGAGCATGGAACGCAAATCCTTCATGTCTATAATCAGCAATCCACGGTCGTCTGCCACACGGAACACGATGTTAAGAATGCCCGCCTGCGTATCGTTGAGTTCAAGGAGACGCGTCAGCAGTTCAGGTCCCATCTCCGAAATGGTGGCACGCATGGGATGCCCTTGCTCGCCATATACATCGAAAAACCGCACCGGACAAGACTGGAACTGCGGATTGGTGATGCCAAATTCTGCCATTCGTTTCTCAATAAAACCTGTGAGATGGCCCGTCTGACTGATACCCGACAAATCGCCTTTCATGTCAGCCATGAAGCAGGGAACGCCCGCCTGACAGAACGATTCTGCCATCACCTGCAGGCTAACGGTTTTTCCTGTTCCCGTTGCTCCTGCCACCAATCCGTGTCGATTAGCCATTTTGCCATTCATCACAATAGAGCCTTGTTGCCCATGTGCAATGTATAATCCTTGTTCTTGCGTATACATGATGTGTTACTGATAAAATTACCGGGTAAAGAGTTCACTATTTATTTGAAAGATAGATGCAAACACTCAAAACACGAACGAATCACTAACGTGATTTCAGAACCATTATCTTGATTATTCCAATGATGAAGAGGCATCCGTCAATCACATTAATCTCTAACAACCTGATACCTGGCGACCATGCAAGCACCTACGACGCCTGCTCTCTCGCGCAATGTTGAGGTTACAACTTCCGAATCTTCATTAACGATGTTCAGTGAATATTTCTTGATAGCCATCTGAACCGGCTGTGTAATGTAATCTCCGGTCTGCGACAAGTCGCCACCGATAATCAACATGTCTGGGTTGAAGATGTTAATCATGCCTGCCAAATTGCGCCCTAACTGGTCAGCTATCTTCTGCAAAGTTTCAATACACAGCGTGTCCTCCTTCTGAATTGCGTACAGAACGTCTGATAGTGTGAGTTCTTTATTCTCTTTGAGCACTTTGTCTGAAAGGATGGAACGCTTGCCCTTCAACACGTTTTTCACCGTTTCGCGCAGCAGAGCCATGCCTGAAACCTCTGTCTCCAGACAGCCTTTCTTCCCACAACGACACAACACTTCATTATCATAAGCTTTCACGTGACCGAACTCACCCGAGAAGCCTGATTTCCCATAATATATTTTGCCACCTACAATAATGCCGATTGCTATGCCCCAACTCGCATTGACAAACAGCACATTCTTGGCACTTTTGCAGCAACCTACCAAATATTCGCCAAAAGTCATGGCTCTGGTATCATTCTCAATGCACGTTGGAATGCCAATCTGATCTGAAATATACTTGGCTAAAGGCTGATCCAAAAAATCGAATATACTGTGACTAACGCCGGTGAACGGATTCACTCTGCCCGACACGTTCATAGAAGCATGCAAGATAGATTCCTTTTGTATGTCAAGAGAGCCAATATATTCATTGACAAGATCGAGCAAAGTGTCAAGGCATTGCTGCGTATTTTCTAATTGAAATGGAATCTTATTTTTCTCAAAGACAATGTTTCCACTGAAATCACAAAGAGCCATAGCTAAAGAGTTATAACTGGGGTCGATGCCTAAAAAATAGCCAGAATCGGTAGACAGACCATAAACCGTAGGAAGCCTACCGTGCGTCTGATCACGTTTTCCTTTTGAAGCCACAAACCCCTTGCTCATCAGATCTGTGATGATTTTTGTCGTAGTTGGAACGCTGATACCTATATGTTTCGAGATTTCCGGTATCGTACAGCCATCATGCAGCATCAGATACCTGAGAATTGTTTTATAATTGTCAGGCTTTCGGTGCAAGTATTCTAATTTTAGTATGGTCTTCATTTTTGATGTTGATTTAACCTATATAAATGACAGCAAAGATGTGTTGAGTTTCAAATCAAAGCACTTTATAAGGCAAAGATACAAATTAAAATCGAAAACTTGAAACATTTTTGTAGTATATTCTGCTTGAAAGTAAATAGAAAAAAATGTGTAGAGTCCAACAGCAAATGCAAATTTATGGAAAGTTTTCGAAGAATTTGTATTTAGGGGTATCAAAATTTAATTTTTCTCTTGGTCTTCTGTTTATTTTCTTTTGTATTTCCATTATTTTTCGGTCAGAGAAATCGT
>JAQYPT010000032.1 GCA_028726625.1 Prevotellaceae bacterium
TGCGAAAATAACGAATGGTTTGTTTGCCAGAATCATTGGCAAAATTAGTGCACTTACCATTCTGCAATACGTAAACTTCATTAACAACAGGCCCATTGGTAGAATTAAGTATGCACTAAATTAATTCCGCCAACGGGTAAAAAATATTCTTTTCTATTATATCAATTTGCCTTGTATTCTCATTGACAGGTTGCAATGATTTTCTGGATTATACACCTTCTGCAGTCGTTGACGAAGATAAGGCATATTCCGATCCCAATGGCATGGTGACCAGCGCTTATGCCATGCTTGGTGACTGCTGGTTTACTTATCCATTCAACCTTTGGCCCTATGGTGACCTTGCTTCAGACGACTGTCTAAAAGGTGGATCCGGCATAACCGATACCGAATACCATGCTATTGAGGTATGGTCTTCGCTCACGCCAACCTTAGGGCCGCTTGACGAGCTATGGTATCGCCTCTATTGTGCTGTGTCGCGCTGTAATAGGGCACTGCTTTCTCTTGATCAGTATGGTGAGGAGAAACTGGGTGAGGATATTACAAAGCAGCGTATAGCAGAAGTGAAGTTCTTGCGTGCCCATTTCTATTTTAAATTGCTGCGTGTCTATCGCAAGATTCCTTGGATTGACGAGGAAGTTTACAAAACTAAATCACAGGAACAGACACGCAATGATGCCTTAACTTACGACCAATTATGGGACAAGGTAATCGCAGATTTCCAAACGGCCTATGATGTGTTGCCCAAAGAGCAAGCTGACGGCGGGCGAGCTAATAAGGTGGCGGCAGCGGCCTACTTAGCTAAATGTTATCTCGAAAGAGCCTGGGGAAATGGCTATGAAGACAGTACCGGTGTAGCTTTCATCAACAAGGACTATATGCAGAAAGTGGTGGAATACACAGATGTTGTAGCTAATTCACAATATGGATATCTTGAAGATTACGGTGATATTTTCTTACCCGACTATAATAATAGTAAGGAGTCAATATTTGCAGTGCAATGTTCCGATTATCAAGACGACCATACAACCTTTGGCCGTGCCAATTGGTCGAATATGTTGAATGGCACATGGGGTATCTGGTCTTGTGGATGGGATTTTCATAAGCCGTCACAGGATTTGGTCAATAGTTTCAAAACGCAGGCTGGACTTCCGGAGTTGGAGGCCACTAAAGACCACAACAGCTATCCTATTAATAATGATGATTCCAATACTCAGAAATGGGATCCAAGACTCTTCCATACAGTAGGGATGCCTACATTCCCTTATAAGTATGAGAAAGCCTATACTCTTACGAAGGCAAACTCCCGTACGCCCAATACTTATGGCTACTACATATCTTTGAAAGAAGTTCCCCAAAGGTCCAAGGGAGAAACCTATGATACTCCTTGGCAGGCTTTTGCCATGAATAAATATGTTATACGCTACACAGGCTCGATGCTCGACCGTGCAGAAGCACTTGTGGAATTAGGCAGACTTGACGAAGCAGAAAACATTATTAATGCAATAAGGCAGCGGGCGGCAAATTCCATTGAAAAGCATATAGACTATGCGGATAATCAATGTGAAATAGCACTTTATCCGAAAAACTACTTTGCTGACAAAGCAGTTGCAAGAGAATGTGTGAGACGTGAACGCCGTTTAGAGCTGGGTATGGAGCACGAAAGGTTCTTTGACTTGAGGCGGTGGGGTGTTGCCTCAAAGACACTCAATGCCTATTTTCAGCGTGAGTCTCAAGCTTCTTATGAGGGCCAGAACTACGCCCAATATTATAAGGATGCTCATTTCACACCACAGAAGAATGAATTTTTCCCCATTCCTTACAATCAACTTTATTATATCCCCGGACTGTATATACAGAACAGAGGTTATTAATAAGCTGCATCATTTTCAACAAATGAGGGATCATTTGTTGAAAATGATGTGATCATATAAAAACATAGAAATTAATTGATATGAAAACAAATATATTTGTTATCTCTCTCTTAATGTTTGCCCTTAGTTTCCTGCACGCGCAAACCACCCATTTCCTTAGCGATAAACACGTGATGCAGTGCATATCTACCAACTCAAAATATCTGTTGCTGCCTGTGGAGGAAAGTCGCGAGAACGACCATGTGCGGATTCTTCAGGACCAAAAGGTGGTGAAGGAATTCAATTGCAAGTTGGCCATGAACAAGATTGATTACTTTGTACCTCTCCATCTCGATGAGTTTGGTGGGAAAGACATCTTGCTCGACATCACCATTTCACGCAGTAATGCTAACGAACAGGCCAGACATACAGCTACCAAAGATTTTATCTGTTGGAAGGCAATCAAGTATGCTGATACGTTTGATAAGCAGAATCGCGAGAAATTCCGTCCCGTCTATCACCACACGCCTCTTTATGGCTGGATGAACGACCCCAACGGGATGTTTTATAAGGACGGTGTTTGGCATCTCTACTTTCAGCACAACCCCTACGGATCGCAGTGGGAGAACATGACGTGGGGCCACTCCACTTCGCGCGACTTGATGAACTGGACCTTCGAGGGCGACGCTGTGATGCCGGACGCCTTGGGAACGGTGTTTAGCGGATCGGCTGTCGTAGACAAAAACAATACGGCTGGATTTGGCAGTGGTGCCATTGTGGCTATGTACACTTCTGCCGGGCAAAGCCAGACACAAAGCTTGGCCTACAGCACGGACAATGGTCAGACGTTTACGAAATATGCGGGCAACCCGGTGATCGTGTCCAACACGCCCGACTTCCGCGACCCAAAGATTTTCTGGAATGAGGAAATTGGCAAATGGAACATGATTTTGGCCGAAGGGCAGCACATGAAGATCTATTCTTCGTCAAACCTGAAAGACTGGACGCATGAAAGCGATTTCGGCGAGGGTTACGGCAACCACGATGGGGTTTGGGAATGCCCCGACCTGCTGAAGATGGGCGACCGATGGCTGCTCTTTTGCAACATCAACCCTGGCGGACCTTTCGGCGGATCGGCCACTCAGTATTTTATCGGCATCTTCGACGGTCGCAAGTTCATGTGTGAGGACGCTCCGGAGGTGACCAAATGGATGGATTGGGGCAAGGACCACTATGCCACCGTCACTTTCAGCAATGCTCCCGACGGACGTCATGTGGCGATGCCTTGGATGAGCAACTGGCAGTATGCCAACGATGTACCCACCAAGCAATATCGCTCGGCCAACGGTTTGCCGCGCGATCTCGGTCTGTTCAGCTATCAAGGAAACACGTATTGCAGCGTCAAACCCAGTCCGGAGGTCATGAGCGCCTTTTCGGCGAAGCCCGCCAAGCAGCTCAGCGATGCCTGCCGCGTCGATGTTCGGCTGCGTGCCAACACCGTTATCACGCTGTCCAATGGTCAGGGAGAAAGCGTCACTATGACTTATAATGCCAAGAACGAAACTTTTGAGATGGACCGCACCAAGAGCGGCGACACGAGTTTTTCGAGCAATTTTGCGACGGTGACCAAAGCCCCAACCTACGGAAAAATAAATACGCTTCAAATCTTCATTGACAAAAGCAGCATCGAGGTGTTCGATGCCGATGGGAAAATGGCCATGTCTAACATAGTCTTCCCATCCTCACCCTACACGCAGCTTACTGTCAAGGGTGGCAAGGCGCGTATTTACAAATTGAAATAATAAGGCTGCGCAACAAATGCTAAATCAATCTTAAATTTTAAAACAACGTCATGAGCAAAACAAATAAACTCGCTTTGATACCGGTCATGCTCTGTTTTTTCGCCATGGGCTTCGTCGACTTAGTAGGCATTGCGTCCAACTATGTGAAAGAAGACCTTGCGCTGAGCGACTCGGTTGCCAACATCCTGCCTTCGCTGGTATTCTTCTGGTTTCTCATTTTCTCTGTTCCCACAGGGGTTTTGATGAACAAAATCGGACGCAAAAAAACAGTCTTGCTGTCGCTTGTGGTCACCAACATCTCGCTGTTGTTACCCATTTTCAGTGAAAACTTCTACGTCATGCTCGTCTCCTTCTCCCTATTGGGCATTGGAAACGCATTGATGCAGACTTCGCTCAATCCGTTAGTGTCTACCGTCATCAAGGGAAACCTTGCTGCGACGCTCACCTTCGGCCAATTTGTGAAGGCCATCGCGTCGCTCATGGCACCCTATATTGCCATGTGGGGAGCATTGGCCACCATTCCGGCCTTCGGCTTGGGTTGGCGTGTACTTTTCCCTATCTACATGATTGTTGGTGTGATAGCCTCGCTGCTGTTGGCCTCGACGCCCATTGAGGAGGAAACCGACACGCTCGATGCCGATGAGAACGACACCGTGGCAAGCCATTTTTCAAAAGCCTTCGGACTGCTCGGCACACCAACCGTGCTGTTGAGTTTTGTCGCCATCATCTGTCATGTGGGTATTGATGTGGGCACCAACACCACGGCTCCGAAGATTTTGATGGAACGGTTGGGCATGACCCTGAACGAGGCCGCCTTTGCCACGAGTCTGTATTTCATTTTCCGCACCATCGGCTGCCTCACAGGAAGCTATTTTTTGCGGGTTATGAAAAGTCGCACATTCTTTGTCATCAGCGTCGCGATGATGACATTGGCCATGCTCGGACTGCTTGTTGGAACATCCAAGCCAATACTCTATACGGCCATCGCCTTAGTGGGATATGGTAACTCCAACATTTTCTCCATCGTGTTCTCGCAGGCACTTCTTTCGGTGCCCGAGAAGAAAAATGCCGTGAGTGGTCTGATGATCATGGGACTGTTCGGTGGTACAGTGTTCCCGTTACTCATGGGATTTGCCAGCGATGCCATCGGACAGATTGGCGCGGTAGGCGTCATGGCTGTCGGTGTGGCTTATCTGTTTACCTATGTAACTCAAGTAAAACACTAAAAACAAAGATATGGAACGTTATATTGTAGGCCTAGGAGAGGCTTTATGGGATGTGCTTCCGGAAGGAGCCAAGCTCGGCGGTGCCCCCGCCAATTTTGCCTATCATGCCAGTCAGTTTGGCCATTCGGCTGTGGCTGTGAGCGCTTTGGGCAAAGACGACTTAGGCGACCAAACCGCAAAAGAACTGGATGAAAAGGGGTTGAAACACATCATGCCCCGTGTGGACTATCCTACGGGAACGGTAGGCGTGGAACTCGATGCTGACGGTGTGCCCACCTACGACATTAGGACCGGTGTGGCATGGGACTACATTCCTTTCACGCCTGAGGTGGAAGCGGCTGCCCACAACTGCAGCGCCGTTTGTTTCGGTTCATTGGCCCAGCGCAGTGAGCAGTCGAGAGAGACCATTGCGAAGTTTCTCGACGCCACACCGGACGACTGTCTGAAGATTTTCGACATCAACCTGCGTGGCAACTTCTACACCAAAGAGGTTATCCAAGAGTCGCTCAAGCGATGCAACATTTTGAAAATTAACGATGAAGAACTTGTTTCCATCGGTCGTCTTATTGGCTATCCAGGCCTTGATATTGAGAACAAATGCTGGTTGATTCTCGGCAAATACAACCTCGACATGCTCGTACTGACCTGCGGAACGAATGTCAGCTACGTGTTTGCAAAGGGGTTGAAGAGTTATCAGGAAACACCCAAGGTGGAGGTTGCCGACACCGTTGGAGCCGGCGACTCGTTTACTGGCGCTTTCACGGCCGCCATCCTGTCGGGCAAACCCATCAGAGAAGCACACGAACTGGCAGTGAAAGTGAGTGCATACGTGTGTACACAAAAGGGTGCCATGCCTCGACTGCCTGAGAAATTCACGGCACAAATCAAAGGTTAGACAAGGCCCAAATCGAGTAGGAGGTAAGCACTAATCAGAAGTGTTTATCTCCTACTTTCGTGATAACCGACCTCTCTCCCACCGTACAAGTTAAGCAAAAAGACCACGCAAAAGCGGCTAATGTTGGATGCTTAGTATCATTAGCCTAATTAGCCTAATAAGCCTTACTGGCCTAATATCAAAGAAAAAAGCCTCCAGGGCTTTTCAGTCCTGAAGGCTTCTATTTAAAAAAAAGGCGGCTACCTACTCTCCCGCATTGCATTGCAGTACCATCGGCGCAAGCAGGCTTAACTTCTCTGTTCGGAATGGGAAGAGGTGGAACCCTGCCGCCATAACCACCTGATAAG
>JAQYPT010000033.1 GCA_028726625.1 Prevotellaceae bacterium
CATTTGATATATGCAAACAAATAAGTATGTATTTTATTCATAATCAAAGACTTTTCGTATTTCGGATAACTATATTCTAGGCGATAGTCAAGTTAGTGCTGAGACAGAATTTATCATGAACAATATTGCTGAATAGTTACGTAAGAAAGAAAAAAAAAGAAAAAAAAGAAAAAAAAAGAAAAAGAAAGTTATGAATGCGAGCGTATTTTATTCGAAAGTATGCTATGCGATTAAGACTATCTCACAACTCGAAGAGTAATGTTTTAAAATGTAAATTGTAAAATAACCACCTGATGGTCAATAGGGTTGTAAGTAATTTGATATAGAGGTAGAGATAATTTCTTAGCTTTTTGCTATCCTCGAAGGAATGGCTGAAAACAACTTGTCACACACCGTGTGGTGTAAAAGCACGAAACCGCCGTATGCCGAACGGCACGTACGGTGATGGGGAGGTTGGTAAATGTGAAAAGTAGGAGGTAAATGCCTTTTATGAATAACATTTACCTCCTACCCAATTTTATTTATGCCTGCAAGGAAATATCCCTTGCATGCTGTTTTCAGCCTTTAATGGCAGCTACACCGGGAAGAGTTTTTCCCTCAATGGCTTCAAGCATCGCGCCACCACCAGTAGACACGTAAGAAACCTTGTCGGCCAAGCCAAACTTGTTGACAGCTGCCACTGAGTCGCCACCGCCAACCAGAGAGAATGCACCATTCTCTTGCGTGGCTTGAGCTACATATTTGGCAATTTCACCAGTACCGTGTGCGAAGTTCTCCAACTCGAACACGCCAACAGGACCGTTCCACAGTATGGTCTTAGAATCGAGAATAATCTTCTTCCAGTTCTCCAAACTCTCTTCCGATGCGTCCATGCCTTCCCATTCGTCTGGAATTTCATTGATGGGGAAGACCTTGCGTTCGGTGTCGTTTGAGAATTCCTTTCCGCAAACGGTTGCTACTGACAATGACAGGTTGACGCCCTTTTCTTTGGCGGCTTTCATCACATTGAGAGCTTCTGGCATCAAATCATCTTCGTGCAGCGACTTACCAATCTTGCCACCTTGTGCTTTGACAAAGGTGTAACCCATGCCACCGCCGATAATCAAGTTGTCTACCTTGTCAAGCAAGTTCTTAATAACACCCAGCTTAGAGCTTACCTTGCTGCCGCCGATGATGGCAGTGAAAGGATGCTGTGCGTTCTTCAACACGTTGTCAATGGCAGTTACCTCTTTCTCCATCAGGTAGCCCAGCATCTTGCTGTCGGTGTCAAAGTAATCGGCGATCACAGCTGTAGAAGCGTGCTTGCGGTGAGCGGTACCAAAGGCATCGTTTACATATACGTCTGCGTACGAAGCCAATTTCTTGGCAAAGTCTGCCTGACTGGTTTTCATGGCTTTCTTTGCCTCGTCGTATTCAGGTGTGCCTTTTTCAACACCTACGGGCTTGCCTTCTTCTTCGGCATAGAATCGAAGATTTTCTAACAACAAGGCTTCACCCATCTTCAAGTCAGCTGCCTCTTTCTCGGCATGAGCGCAGTCTTTCGCAAATTTCACGTCAACGCCCAAAGCGTCTGAAACGTTCTTAACGATTTGCTTGAGTGACAATTCAGCCTTCACTTTGCCTTTGGGCTTGCCCATGTGACTCATCATGATGACAGCACCGCCGTCTGCAAGAATTTTCTTCAGCGTAGGCAGAGCACCACGAATGCGAGTGTCGTCGGTTACCTTTCCATTTTCATCCAATGGAACATTGAAGTCTACGCGTACAATTGCTTTCTTTCCAGCAAAATTGAATTGATCAATTTTCATTTTCGAATCTTTTATTTGTTAATGATAATTTATTCTCGTTGTGTTGACAAAGTTACGAAAAATAGCTGTGAATACACTCTATTTTATGGGTTCTTTTTATTTTGTCATCACTCTGTAGCTTGATTGATTCCATTGTTTTTCTTTCAAAAACCAATCTCCATGACTTTGGCAGCCAATGTCATTGAGTTTGACAACCAAACTCTATCACTTTGACTGCCAAACTCAATGGTATTGCACGGCAATGGTAAAAGTCTGTAAACAACAGCGTTTTGAGGTTGAATAAAAGAGCTGTTCAATTGGCCGGCAACCCTTGTGCTTACAACCCGACACACCTGACCGCCCTGATGCCAATTTGTGAGCGTTGCCCACTCATGTACGTCTTGAGCGTCATCGGTTCTTCCACCACTTTCCCGTGAATGGAGGAGGCATTGAGCAGATGCAGGCCATCGTCGTGCCAGATGGCGATGCCGACGTGACTGGTATCTAGCCCTTTTCGGCTGGTGAGCATAGCCAGGATGTCACCGTCTTTGATGCATTGCCTGAGGAGGGGCGTATTGCGAATGCTGTCCTTGGGAATGTACAGATATTCATTGCCACTTAGCTCAATCTCCATTTCTCGAATGGCTGCGATGACCTCCGGCTTGCCCTTCATCATCGGATAATATTGCGGATTGGTTGTCATGTAGTGCAGGTCAAGCACCTGTGTAGCCGAAAAAGGTGGGGCAAGCTCTTCAACATGCTGGATGTAGCCCATGCGCACGTTGTCTTCTATCCAGGATGAGAAGTAGTGAAGACGGTTGGGATAAGCTACTTTTCCATTGCGATATCTGACGAGTCGCAGAAATTGACAAAAGTCTTGAAAACGCTTTTGATGGTTCTTATGGCATAAGAAAAGTGCCAAAACATTTTCCACATACGTTGTACAGTCAAGTTCACGCAAGTTGATGACCAAGTTCTCCCGGTCGTTGTTTTCCAAGGTCTTGGCGATATAGGGCGTTCCAATCAGTTGACGAGCAAAAAATATCACCATGTTTGTGCCTTTGTCTTGCTGATGGGCAGAAGCGAGAAGTTGTTCAACCTTGACGCTGTCTGATTTTTCATATTGCAGGGTTTGCCCGAAGACCTGTAGGCAGAAGGTGGATAATAGTAAAAATAGCAGTCGCATATATCAAATTATTTTTGTTTTATTTTTCCAAAATTAAATCCTACATAGATGTTGAAGTTACCGAAAATGGTACTTGTTGAAAACTGGCCTTTCTGATAGTTGTATGCGTGGAATATGGTACTTGTGCCTACATAATAACGCGTATTGTTCCACACAACGCCAAGCCGGCCTACAGCATCTACGTTGAAATTCTTCAGATTGTAATCATGGGTGGTCGTTTGTTCTTTCAAAACGTCACCCACGCTGTGCTTGTACGCCAGTCCCAGGCATAGGGAAGAGGCGAACAGCCAGTTGTGAGCAAATACCCAGTTGTAAGCATATCCGCCAGAAATTGAAATGTCTGAGTAGTGATAATTACCAAATGTCAAACGTGTGTCTTCTTTCGTTTTTCCCTCTTCCCCTGGTTTTAACACCGATGTGACCAGATGATTGAGTTCAGACAGGTCGATGCTCATCTTGTGCTTGGTATAGCCAATGCCTACTAAGGGTGAGCCGTAACTTCTTCGTTGCACGGTAGATTGGCTGAATGCAGCTGGGTAAGAGAATTTTCGGTGATTGAAAATGTAATAGAGATTGAAGCCCTTGATGCTCGACTTGAACCCATTAAACGGTTGTTTCTCAAGAGGTTTGGTGTCGATTTTATCATCAATATACAGGCTTCTGATACTATATAAGTTGCCCGTTTTACGATAAAACAAATCTATGGTGAGGCGTGAAGAATAGAGGCTAAGGTCTATTTCTTGGCGATCCTTATTCTTGTCGTAGTGTTTGAGATCGAACGTGTAGCCCAGAAAAAACCACCTATAGCCAACGAAAGGGCCTATCTTGATGCTCGGTTGAGGTGCCAAAGTGACGGATTGGCCTTCGTGGTTGCGCAGGCGATAGCCCTCATAGGTGTTCGTGTTTTGCAGCATCACGGTGTAGTAGTAATGCTGTGGCTCGACATAATTGGTGTCTACGTCCGAAAAACTCTCCACAAACCTGACCGCCCCCTGCGTTAGTTTCTTGAAGAAACCTTTTCTCTCAGGTATGGTATCAGCCAGCATCTGGGTCGAAAATACGACCAACAACAGTAGTGTGTATCGTTTGTAGTGTAGCATCAAAATAGGTATGCAGTTAAAATTTACCCAATATTCTGTCCATCACCCAATTTACTGGTGTGGCACTGACGCTCGTGCAGGTGCAGACACCAATACCTTGCAGGTCTTCGGTAACCGCTTTGATGATGGGTAACTGAACGTACGACGGGTTAGGAACCGTGATGTTTCGGATGCCGTCAGAGGTGATTAACTGAATGGGATGATAGTTGTAAACCGAGAACGACAGTGAGCCTTGCTCGCCGACCACGTCGATGCTGTCTTCCTTCGCACTCTGATGACCCACGAAGCACCATGAACCGCTTCCCGGAAGTCCATTCTCAAAAAGAAAACAGGCACTGATGGTGTCCTCGGCAGAGTATAGGTGTGCGCGGTTGGCACAATAGCCATGTGCCCGCGTAATCACACCAAAGAATTCTTGTAGCAAGTCAAGTTGATGAGGTGCCAGGTCATAAAAGTAGCCACCGCCAGCGATGTCGGGTTGCAGTCGCCACGGAAGATGGCGGCTGCCGCTGTAGTCCAGATCCCGGGGAGGAACAGAAAAACGCACCTGCACGTTGGTCACCGTACCTATGGTTCCACTGTCCAGGATGCTTTTCACCTTCTGAAAATAGGGTAGGTATCTTCTGTAATAGGCTACAAAGCAGGGAACTCCCGTTTGCTGGCTTACTCTGTTGATGCGCGCGCAATCTTCATAACTGGCCGCAAGAGGCTTCTCAATGTAGACCGGCTTGCCTGCCTTCATGGCCATGATGGCGTAAGTGGCATGGCTGGAGGGTGGGGTAGCGATGTAAATGGCGTTCACCTCGGGGTCATCGATGAGCTGCTGCGCATCGGTATACCATTTCTTGATGTGGTGACGCTCGGCGTACGATAGCACTTTATCCTTGCTCCTACTGTACACAGCTTCTACATGCGATCCCTCAACCTCATTGAAGGCAGGTCCCGATTTCAATTCGGTGACCTCGCCACATCCTATGAATCCCCAACTGATATGTTTCATATTAATTGAAAACGAAGTTAATGATGAACAGAATGGCTAACGTTACGAGTGTGATGTTGAGTTGTTTCCAACGGCCAACACACAACTTCAAAATCACGTAGCTCAAGATGCCAAGGCAGATACCGTCGGCAATGGAATAGCAAAGTACCATGGTAATCATGGTAATGAAGGCAGGGAATGACTCGCTTACATCACTCAAATCGAGCTTTTTCATCGAGTCGAGCATCAGCACACCTACTAACACCAATGCGCCACTGGTAGCAGCACCAGGGATGAGGAGAAAGATGGGCGATACCAAAAGGGAAAGGAGGAAGAGAATACCCACAAATGCTGACGTCACTCCGCTTCGGCCACCTTCCGCAATACCCGATGCACTTTCAATATAGGTGGTGATGGTGGAGGATCCGAGCATGGCGCCACAGGTGGTACCAATGGCATCGCTCATCATAGCTTCTTTCACTCTTGGAATGGAACCGTCGGTTTGTACGATGCCCGTTTTCTCTGCCAAACCGACCAAGGTGCCGATGGTGTCGAAGATGTTGACGATGAGCAGCGAGAAAACCACCAATAGGGTCTTGATGTTGAGGAACCCGTTGAAGTCGAAATGACAGAAGATGGGAGAGATGTCTTGGGGTGCGGAAACCGGTAGCCAGCCATCAGGTATCATGGTGACGCCCATAGGTATGCCAATGAGTGTGGCGGCAATAATGCCATAGAACAGCGAGCCTTTGACGTTGCGGGCCATGAGGATGCCACTCAACAGAATGGCGATGATGCCCAATGTCGACTCGGGGGTGAAGGCACCCAGGCCCACAAACGTGCCTTCTTTGGCCACGATGATGCCCGCATTCTTAAGGCCGATAAACGCAATGAACATGCCAATGCCCGCAGAGATGGCATACCGCAGGTTTTTGGGTATGCTGTCGAGAATCAATTCGCGTACATTGAAAAAGGTGATGAGAAGAAACACGAGCCCCTCAATGAGCATGATGGCCAGGGCTTGTTCCCATGAATAGCCCATAGCCTGACAGAGCGTGTAGGCAAAAAAGGCGTTTAGCCCCATGCTGGGAGCCTGTGCAAAGGGCAGTTTGGCCATGAAGGCCAGCAGCAAGGTGGCTATGGCAGCTGACAAAGCCGTAGCGGTGAAGAGCGCGCCCTTATCCATTCCCGTGCTCGAGAGAATGGCAGGATTGACGGCGAGGATATAACTCATTGTTAAGAATGTGGTTGCTCCGGCAATCAATTCTGTTTTCATTTTCATGCTCTTGGTATCGAAGCCAAGAAGTTGTGTGAATGGTTTCATGAGATATGTTTTGAAGATTCTTACAGTATTGTTATTCTTTGTCTTTCTCCAGCCAGGCATCTATGAGCATTCTGGCAATAGAAAGCTTCTCTGGAATGGTGGGGAGATTGTTCTTGGAGAACCAGCCACCCTTACTTAATTCTGATCGCTGCAACCTTAACTCACCGCTCACATAGTCGGCGTTAAAGCCAACCATCAAGCCGGAGGGGTAGGGCCATGGCTGCGAACTGAAATAGGTTACGTTCTTAATCTTGATGTCCGTTTCCTCCATGACCTCGCGATGAACGGCTTCCTCCAGCGTCTCGCCAGTTTCGACAAATCCCGCCACCAGTCCATAAAAGTCGGTTTTGAAGTTTTTTGCATGAACCAATAGCACTTCATCTCCGCGGTGTATCAAGACGATGACGGCTGTGGCTAACTGTGGCCACACTTCTTTTCCGCATTGGGTGCAGCGTTTTGAAATGGCGGTGTGCATCTGCATGGGGCCACCACATACGCCGCAAAACTTGGTGTTGAAGTCCCAATAAAGTAGTTCGTGGCACTTTCCAGCCATTAAATATAAGTCGTGGGGCAGTTTGTAGAACGAAGCGCGCAGTCCACATATTTCATATTGTGGGTTGTTGGTGATGGGTTCATCTATTCGAAATGCCCGAACAGGAGTGCCGTCTGCCAGGTTTGCCACATCCATGATATGTGTCCAAGGCTTAGTGGGTATGGGAGGTTCATCGGCAAGCGGTATGGTATATAGTCCGTTTGCTTGTTTTTCGAGCACGAGGTCTGTTTTACAAAATATAAAAAACAGGGTTTTCATTTCTCATCTTCCTCTCTTTGTGGTTGTCCAAAGATAAGCATTTTATCTCGTTTCAATGCAGGTATGGTCCACGCTGCGGGTACAAACTTCCAATTGTTGTTGGGTTTGGGATTTATTTCTCCACATTTTTCAATCCATTGCATCAGGTAATAACGCTGATCGTGCTTACTCTCGAACACAATACGTTGTTTCAATTCGGTCATGGAAATGCCCGCGCCACGTGTCAAGAGTTCACCACCGCCGTTGCCTCTGTAACTGTTCATGGCAACCTTATACGTCTTCTTGAGGCTGAATGGCGTACCATCACTCATTTTCAAGATGTTAACTTTGTTTCCTTTTGGCTTGGTGACATCAACTTCATAATCGATGCCGGCAGCACTATCGAAATTGAATGTGAAGTTTTTGAAGCCATAACGTTGTTGGTCATCCTTGGTTTTGTTGTCGATGAGGAGAATGTGGTCGTCAGGAGAGGTCATGGTGTTGACCCATAAATCGTAGCTCATTTCTAAGTAATTGCGAATTTCTTCGCCTGTCATCTTGAGCACATAGATATTGTTTTCGTATTTGTAGAGGTTGAAAAGGTCACTTACAAACACGTCGCCAGCCTTGATTTGGGCATCAAAAGCAAGGGGTGCGTTGAACGAGATGTCGGCTCCGGTGACCGTCAACTGTAAGTTGTGAATCAAATCAGTAAAGGCTGAACTGCCAAAATAGCAGTCACGACTGTAAATAGTGTGTTGAAATGAGCCAATCTTCCTATTGACAAACGCGTTGACAGCATTGATGTCGTCTTGAAAATGCGCCATGAATTTTTGATCAATCTGCTCATTTCTAATGTCTACAACGCTTCCGTTGACCTGCTTGCGCAATACGACATGGGTTTTCTTTCCTTTTCGTATCTGTTCATTCAGTGTTATCCTTATTTCGCTGTCGGTTACGTTGATAGCATTACAACCTGGATTGATACAAACAACTGGTTGGCCTTTGCTGTTGAGAATGGTGCTGTTGTGAGGGGTATGGTCGTGTCCAAAGAGTATCAAATCGAAGCCCGGAACCTCTTTTGCCACGCGCAAGGAGGCGTCTTCTTCGTAGGTTGGGGTGGTAATGCCACCTTGTTTGCCCGAATGAAACAAACCAATGACGATGTCGGGGTGTTCGGTTGTTTGCAATACATTCATCCAATGGCGTGCCGATTGCACCATGTTTTCAAACCGAAGTCCACTCCATAACTTTTCTTGAAGCCAGTTGGGAATGGCTGGAGTGAGCATGCCAAGGACGGCAATCTTGACACCATCCCGCTCAAGAATGGTGTATGGATGAACGTATGAATGTTGAGTTTGGGTATTGACAATGTTGGCTCCGAGGGTAGGACACGACACTTCTCGAATCCACTTGTCATAAACGGCATGCCCAGTTTCGATGTCATGGTTACCTATGGTCTGTGCGTCATACCGCATGTAGTTGATAACAGAGGCTGCGATGTTGGGACCTTGCGTGTTGACATAGTTGCTGTAATAGCAGATTGGCTGACCTTGTAAAATGTCGCCGTTGTCCAGTAGGATGAGATTCTTCCCATATTTTACCCGCAGAGAATCAACATAGGTCATCACTCGGGCAAGACTACCTGCCTTTGGTCTGCGATTGATGAAGTCGTAAGGGAAGAAACTACCGTGGACATCACTGGTTTGGATGATGCGTAGATCAATTGTTTTGCTCTTGGCCATGATGCTTGTACTGCAACAAAGTGCAATGAGGCACCCCGTAATATATCTTTTCATGCTTATCATTCATTTGTGCAAAGTTAGCAGAAAAAAATGACTAACCGAAACGAATGATAAGGTTATTTAGTCAATTCGTTGACAGGTTGTTTGGTAGCACAATTTACCATTTCCACCAACGCTTTTTGGGTTTGGACTCTTCGGCAGTTTGTCCTCGTAGGTATGCTTCACGAATCAAGTCTTTAGTTGTTTTATGGTCGTGTATCATGTGATATATTTGTCCCCAGTCGGGCAACCCGCCAATGTTGCGATCATCGATGAACAGGTCGGCCTTAATCTTTCTAGAGAAGTGGTTATTGTTGGAGGTACCTTTCTCTTCTGGATAGTCCTTGTTGACCGTCCAAAACTCTACCCCGCGTTCTTTGCACCAATCTACAGCTTCTTGCAGGAGTGTTCCTTCTCGTACGCTCCATAAGATGAGCCTGTGATGCTCTTTAATCAGCATCTTGAGTGTTTCGGTAGCAAAAGGAATCTCTTGTCCTATCGCGGGGTATTTATGTTCTACGATGGTTCCGTCAAAATCAACTGCTATTGTCATCTATTTGAAATCAGTTAAAATGGTGGTGAATATAAAAAATGAGATTGGCACGTCCATCAAGCGCGTTAACGCTTGATGGACGTGTCGTTCTTGTCTCCATAGTGGCTGTTGGCATAGTTGCCGTATGTACCGTAATTGCCATAGTGACCGTACGATCCGTATTTCCCATATTTTCCACCGTATCGTCCAAACCTTCCATATTTTCCGTATCTTCCATATCCATAATAATACCCATGCTTCTTCTTGGACATGTCGATACCATTGATGACGATGGATATGTTAGGAAGTTTCTTCTCTTTTGCCAAGCTGTTGATGAGTCCGAAGCTTTCTTTGGGCGTGTAATCGGCACGGCACATGTAAACTGTGGCGTCTGCTACACGTCCTATTTGCAACGTGTCGGTGACGAGACCAACCGGAGCTGTATCGATGAGAATGTAATCGTACTTTTCCTTTAAGTGGTTGATGATGATGTCGAGCGATGGGCGAGCTATTAATTCGGCAGGGTTGGGAGGTATGGGTCCTGACATGAGAAGATCCAGGTTGTTGTTCACGCCCGATGGCAAAATTTGGCTTTGGATTTCTTCCCAACTAGGCTGCTCCTTGGTCAACAACATGGTAATGCCATGATGATGATCGTTGATTTCAAAGAGTTCGGCCAAGCGTGGCTTGCGAATATCCAGTCCAACGATAATCACTTTTTTGCCAAGTAGTGCGAAGCTGACAGCCAGGTTAGAGGCGTTGAATGTCTTTCCTTCGCCAGAGGTACTCGATGTGAAGAGGATGACCTTCTGGTTTTCTTTCAACATGAACTGGAGATTGGTTCGCATGCTTCGGAAGATTTCTTCCATCTGATTGTTCTGGTTCTCATGAACAACGATGTCGGCTTTTGTCTTAGCCGTATCACTGGCAACGGCGACGTCGCCCAAGATAGGCAGTTTCGTGAGTCTGGCAACATCGTCGTGTCCTTCTATCCTATAGCGGAAGAAGTTGATTAAGAATAAGATGAGTGCAGGAATGCCAAGTCCCAAGAGCAAGGCGATGAGGAAGATGAGTTGTCTGTTAGGACTTACTTGTCCACCGTTGGCGGGTTCATCTATCAATATGCCTTTGTCGGCAGTTGCAGCAAGCGAGATAGAGTTTTCTTCTCGCTTCTGTAATAACATCAAATAGAGTCCTGATTTAACATCTTGCTGTCGTCCAATCTGTGTAAGCATTCTTTCTTGCTCCGGACTGGCAGTGAGTTGTCCTTGGTACTTGCCGTATTGCGAAGCAACATTGTTGCGCTGAATTTGAAGTCCTTTCTTTGCTTGAGTCATCGCACGATGGATGCTGTTGTTCAAATCATCCAATTGAGAGGTGAGGGGGGTTACCGTTGGTGAGGTTTCGGAAGCACTGCGAAGAAGTCTCTTTCTTTCCAATGCAATTTCATTGTACTTACTGATCAAGCCATTCACAGTAGGGTCTGAGATGCCCACGTTGGCTGGTAGAGTCTGATATTGGTTGCTGGGTTGCGACATGCTTTCTTGCACGCTGTTAAGCAGGGCTACTTGGGTATTGGCTTCTGCCAACTTCTGGTCGTACTCGTTTGCATTTTGCATGGCTTGACCAGCATTCATCGCTTGGTCTACCATTCTGTTGCGTTTCTTGTAGCTTTCCAGCTGTCCTTCAGTAGCTCCCAATTCTTCACTGATCTTTTCCAGACGACTGTTGATGAAGGCTTCTGTATTGCGTGCTACCTCATTCTTGTCCATGTTGGCCTGTCGGTTATAACAGATGACCAATTGCTTTAAGTAATCGCTGGCGCGATTTGGCACTTCGTCCTTGACTCCCAGAAGAGCAATGGATGTTGTTTTATTGTTCTGTGCTACAGAGAAAGCGCCTCTGTATCCTGCTGCTACGCTTTTGGGTGGAAGAATGGAAACTTTGAACGATTGTCCGTCTTTCATGGATCCTGCATTTTCGTTCATGAACGATAGAATACCAACTTTGGTAACTATTGTGGATGGCAGTTGGCTAATCTTCTTATCAATGTTTGTGGTTTGCCATCCTCTGCCTTCGACGGGGCTATTGTAACTTCCTGTGACATGATATGTGTTGCCTACTCTCTGGATAACCATAGAGATGGGTGAGCGCAGCTTATCGAGATGGGCAGGATCGAGGTCCACGCTGATGGGCTGACTCTTATAGATAACCATGTCTCTCACTCTTCCTTCAGAGGTATATTTAACGTAGAGCTTCAAGTCTTTCACCGTCTGTTCTGCCAGGTTCAGGGAAGATAAGATCTCCATTTCATTATCTATACCCGTTGAGTTTGACATCATGCCAAGGTTTGATGAATAGAGCAATGAGCTTCTTCCTCTTCTAGTTTCTTCCTCTTTAATTAGCAGCTTGGCGAACGACTGGTAGATGCGTGGCGTGTAACGCAAATAGATAGCAGCCGCTCCCAGACAAATAATCACAGACAGTACAAACCATTTCCAGTTGAGGATGAGTGTCTGTATGATCGTTTGTAAATTGAAGAATGAATTCTCCTCTTGTCCATCGACGTTCTCCAATTCCTGATTCTTTATCTCTTCTTCCATTTTTTTAGCTAAAATATAAATTCTTATTTCCTGTTCATTCCTTCCCAGCCATCCCGTTAAATGGTCCTGCTCGCGATGTCTAAAAGGTATTTTCCATAATTGTTTTTCAACATTGGCTCTGCCAATTTCTTGAGTTGTTTGGCATCAATCCATCCTTGCTTGAAAGCAATTTCTTCCAAGCAGGCCACTTTCAATCCCTGTCTTTTTTCAATCACCTCGATAAAGGTGCTTGCTTCCGAAAGACTATCGTGTGTTCCCGTGTCCAACCATGCGAACCCACGTTGTAGAGTCTTTACTTGAAGTTGCTGTCGTTCAAGGAATGTTTGGTTAACAGTTGTGATTTCCAGTTCTCCTCGTTCGCTTGGTTTGATTTTCTTAGCAATGTCAATTACAGAGTTTGGATAGAAGTACAGTCCCACTACAGCATAATTGCTTTTGGGATGTGCTGGCTTTTCTTCTATGCTCAGGCATTTCCCTTGATTGTCAAATTCCACCACACCATAACGCTCTGGATCGTTTACATAATAGCCGAAAACGGTTGCTTTATCTTTTTCTTCGGCGTCTTTTAAGCTTTGTTTCAGCAGAGCGGTGAATCCCGATCCATAAAAAATATTATCACCCAGCACCAGGCATGCGGAGTCGTCACCAATAAAGTCTTCACCCAGGATAAACGCTTGTGCCAAACCATCAGGGCTTGGCTGCTCTACGTATGAAAACTTCACGCCGAGGTCATGCCCATCACCAAGAAGCCTCTTGAACCCTGGTAGGTCATAGGGAGTCGAAATGATGAGAATTTCTTTAATTCCAGCCAGCATCAAGACTGATACTGGATAATAAATCATGGGCTTGTCAAAAATGGGAATGAGCTGTTTGCTTATTCCTTTGGTGATGGGATAAAGGCGTGTTCCGGAGCCACCGGCTAAAACGATTCCTTTCATTCTTCGAATCTATTTGGTTATTAATCTGATAATCGCAACAGAATTATACTTGCTATGGCTATCACTCGAACAATCAACTTGCATGATTAGATGGAGCCTTTTGTTACCAATAGGACTCAAGTGGCATGCTTGTTGAACTTTTTCAAAAGTTGTGTACAAAGGTATAAATAATTATTGAAAGCGGAAAGTGCTACAGCTAAAATTGTTTCTTTTGTTTTGTATATTTATGGTTTTATCATACCTTTGTAGAGATTTAGGATAAAACTCTTAGTTACGAAATGAATTTAATTTTACAATATAATGGCAAATTTATTATCAAAACTATTTGGAAAGAAAGATCGAAATGACACTACTGGTGGGATGGAAGACTACATGACACTCATCAGGGTTTACTTTCAATCGGCTATAGCAGCCCAGTTGGGTATCAATAACTTAAAGATGCTGCCCGACCTCAGGACGTTCAAGATTACTTTGCATGTTCCCACTGTCAACAATAAGCTGGGAGTGGGCGAGAAAGCACGGTGCAAAAACATGTTGAAAGAAATGTATCATACAGATGATCTTTTTTTCAAAGAAATCGATCAGAGTATACGAAAGAATTGTCGAAGGTTGGAAGATGTGCAACCTTACTTGCTACAGTTTCAGGGTTTCACCCAAGAGCTGATGATGCTTGTCGGAAACTTGATGAAGTTTAAATTGCGTATGCCGTCCATTTTCAAAAGTGCATTGTACACCATGACAGAAAAGACCGTGAACGACATCTTTACTAAAAATGACTATAAGGATGCAGGCGTCATCAAGGCTGTGGTCGCTGTTCGGCAGTACAACAAACGACTTGGATTCTCTCAAAAGTGGACCACCGATTTCATTCATCAGGTAGTAATGCTGGCTAAAAAAGAGCCAAAGCCAGGAAATGAGAACCAAAAATAACCATCAATCACACAAAACATTACGACAACTTGGCGTTGCTCGCGCAATCGGCTAAGATTAAAGTGATGGACAAAAAAAACAACCGATAATTTGTGATTGTCAATTTATTACGCTAAATTTGTGACCAAATTGTATGTCGATGGATGCTAATGAGAAAACTCTAACGCTCTTTACCACTCGCATGAGGCAGATGATTCTCCAGTACAAGGAAACAAAACAGGAGAATAACAGCTTGTATGCCATGGTTGACGAGCGTGATGCCAAGATAAAACAGCTCGAGGCGAAGTTGAATCAAGCACAAAATGACTACAACAGTCTCAAACTAGCCAAGATGATAGAAATTTCTACTACTGACCTTGAAGCGGCCAAGAAACGATTGTCAAAGCTGGTAAGAGACGTCAACAAATGTATCACGCTACTGAATGAAAAGTAATCGGAGCGATGGCAGGAGACAATAGAGATAAACTACAGATAAGATTGCATGTGTACGATACCGACATGAGCGTTACGGTCATGCGGCAGGATGAGGAGTATTATCGTAAGGCAGCCAAACTTATTACTGATACTGTAAACACTTACGCTTCTGTTTTCAAGGCAAAGAGAAGCGAGAAGGATATACTCTATATGGCATTGATAGACATAGCATTGCGTTACGAAAAGGAGTTTGCACGCAATGATGTCACCCCGTATAGTAAAATCATATCTCAATTAACTTCTGAAATTGAAGAGGCACTGAAGGATTAAACCAACCTTCCACAACGTGTATTCTTGTAATAGGAAGTTATTTATCTTTCTAAGCCGTTCTGATTTTAAGCGGAAAAGTATGGTGCAACGTGCGGATTGTCGCGCTTACGCATGATTCTTCCAACCTCTTTCATTTATGTAGTTATTATAAATGAAATTTAAATTTAAAAATAATGAGTATAGTAATTGTTGCCATCGTAGCGCTGATTCTTGGCGGACTGGGTGGCTATGCGATTTTCCGTTACATTGTTAAAGGAAAATATAATGAAATGGTAGCAGCCGCTAATAAAGAGGCTGAGGTTATTAAGGAAAAGAAATTGTTGGAGGTCAAGGAGAAATTCCTGAACAAGAAATCTGAGTTGGAGAAGGAAGTTCAACTGCGCAACCAAAAAATCCAACAGACCGAGAACAAGCTCAAGCAAAGAGAAATTGGATTG
The DNA here is from genome assembly GCA_028726625.1 of Prevotellaceae bacterium. Taxonomy (GTDB): domain Bacteria; phylum Bacteroidota; class Bacteroidia; order Bacteroidales; family Bacteroidaceae; genus Prevotella. The sequence goes on from JAQYPT010000033.1 coordinate 15,135, forward strand.
AGTCAGCGTCAGGAAGAACTCGGACGAAGAAAGCAGGAGGTGGATCATCAGCAACAGCGCATCGACAATGAAAAGAAATTGTTGCAAATTAAGCAGGCCGAACTCGAAAAAATGCAACTGCAAGAGCGTGAAATGCTGGAAGAACTCTCCGGACTGAGTGCCGAAGAGGCTAAAAACCGATTGATAGAAAGCCTGAAAGACGAGGCTCGTACGGATGCTGCCGGCTACATTAATGAAATCATAGATGAGGCCAAGCTCAATGCCAACCAAGAGGCTAAGAAAATTGTCATACAGACTATCCAGCGCGTTGCCACCGAGACGGCCATTGAAAATTCTGTCAGCGTCTTCCATATTGACAACGATGAGGTGAAAGGCCGCATCATTGGACGCGAGGGACGAAACATCCGTGCCTTGGAAGCTGCAACGGGAGTAGAAATCGTTGTCGACGACACACCCGAAGCCATCGTCATTTCTGCGTTCGATCCAGTGCGTCGAGAAGTTTGCCGTTTGGCTCTTCACCAGCTGGTTGCCGATGGACGTATCCACCCCGCACGTATAGAAGAGGTGGTGGCAAAGGTGAAGAAGCAACTTGACAACGAAATCATCGAAACGGGAAAGCGTACCGTGATTGACCTGGGTATTCATGGTTTGCACCCCGAACTGGTACGCATCGTAGGCAAAATGAAATATCGCTCAAGCTATGGACAGAACCTCCTTCAGCATGCACGCGAAACCGCTAATCTCTGTGCGGTGATGGCGTCAGAGCTGGGACTCAATCCCAAGAAGGCAAAGCGTGCAGGACTTTTACACGATATTGGTAAGGTACCTGATGAGGAGAGTGAACTGCCTCACGCACTGTATGGTGGCAAGCTGGCCGAAAAATACAAGGAGAAGCCGGATATTTGCAACGCTATCGCAGCTCACCATGATGAGGTAGAGATGCAAACACTGCTGGCTCCCATTGTCCAGGTGTGTGATGCCATCTCGGGTGCGCGACCTGGTGCACGTCGCGAAATTGTGGAAGCATACATCAAACGACTGAATGACCTCGAGGCCATCGCGATGAGTTATCCTGGTGTCACCAAGACCTATGCCATACAGGCTGGTCGCGAACTTCGCGTTATCGTAGGTGCCGACCAGATGGATGACGCCGAGACACTGAAGTTGTCAGATGATATTGCCACCAAGATACAAAACGAGATGACCTATCCTGGACAGGTAAAAATCACCGTCATTCGCGAAACACGCAGTGTGGCCTACGCTAAATAAGAGGCGCTAAGATTATAATTATATCCACTAAGATAAAAAGTAAAGGGTGTGTCAAGCTGTTGATGCACCTTTTTTTTTGCTTCGTCACTCTAAAAAATATACCGCTATACGCGTTTCTCCCATGTATGGCAAAGCACAAAATACGAAAGAAAGTTCAGGCTGCGATAGCGTGCTAGATGCTGGCAGCCATACAGATGAAATGTAAGTGGTGGCGTTCCGACAAGCACGTCGTCTGGTCAGCCACCGACTGCTTGACGTGTAGTGGATTCAATCTCATTGAGTTTAGCATCCAATCTCTATGACTTTGCCAATCAAAAGCATTGACTTTGGATGTTAAACTCATTGACTTTGAAAATAGATTGATAGATTGTTTCCGAACAAAGCAAAAGCTTTACTCGATGTTTTTTACCGTAACTCCTTCAAAATGAGAAATCAATGACAAAATGTAGCTATTAGCTTTGGCTCGTTTGATGGTTATGTCCATGTTGACGTTATAGCAAGTTTTTGTGTCAGATTTTTCAGTATTTATCTCATAAGAGCTGATAGCAATTTTTTCGTTCTCTAGATGATTCAGAAAATCTTCAATATGTTTCTTGTCAGAAGCGGTAAATGTGAGATTAATGTTTCGATTGCCAAAACGCTTCATAGTATAATTCAACGTTTCTAAGCAGGCAAGTACCATAACCGTTGAAGCCACAGCAATGACGTACAAGCTTGCTCCACAGGCCAAACCGATGGCAGCCGTTGCCCATAAACCGGCGGCTGTTGTGAGTCCGCGAATCACCTGTTTTTGGAAAATAATGGTGCCGGCACCGATGAAACCGATGCCAGACACAACTTGTGAAGCAATACGCGAAGGGTCCAAAGATACATTTGGCTGTGTGGCAAGTATGTGCTCAAAACCGTACTGAGATACCACCATGAAGAGTGCACTGCCCATTGCTACGAGGAAGTGCGTGCGAAACCCTGCTTCTTTGGCTCTGTATTCGCGTTCTAAACCGATGATGCCGCCTAACAAGGCAGCTGACACAATGCGAAGAATCAAATTGATGTCCATATTATACCTTTATTCGTGCGAAGATAAATAAAAATTCATGGAATAGCAAACTAGCATTAGAAAAAATAGCTACCTTTGTAGCAGATTGTATTTCGAAGCTATCAAGACACCGTTTTGAGTCAATCAATAAACAAACGTGAAGTTATGAAATCGTTGAAAGAACTGTATAAAATTGGTAGGGGACCCTCCAGTAGTCATACCATGGGACCTCAATTGGCTTCTAAGATATTCTTGGAGAAGTATCCTTTTGCCCATAGTTACGAAGTGACGCTCTATGGCAGTTTGGCCGCAACGGGTAAAGGGCACATGACCGACGTGGCTATCATTGACGTACTGGGAGTGAACCATAAGTTGGAAATCGTGTGGAAGCCCAAGATATTTCTTCCATTTCATCCCAACGGAATGGAGTTCAAAGCTTTTGGTAAACATCAAGAGCTGTTAGGCAGCTGGGTGGTATATAGTGTCGGTGGCGGTGCCTTGTCAGAAGGAAAAGTCGGTGACGATTTGTTCGATACCCCTGATGTGTACGATTTAAACACCATGAAGGAGATTATGAAATGGTGTGAAACCAATGGTCGAAGCTTTTGGGAATATGTAGACATGTGTGAAGATGATGACATCTGGGACTATCTCATGGAGTGTTGGAACGTAATGAAAGCGGCTGTGGAGCGCGGCATCAATAGTGAAGGCGTGTTGCCTGGTGTACTGAATCTTCGCCGAAAAGCACCCAGCTACTATGTGAAGGCGACGGGCTACAAGACATCTTTGCAAACACGTGGACTTGTATATGCATACGCACTGGCGGTGAGTGAAGAGAATGCCTCTGGCGGTACCATTGTCACAGCCCCCACATGTGGTGCTTGTGGTGTGATGCCCGCAGTGTTGTATCACTTGTCCAAGGGACACGAATTTAGTGATATACGCATCCTGCATGCCATGGCTACGGCCGGACTGTTTGGCAACACTGTCAAGCACAATGCATCAATCTCTGGCGCTGACGTAGGATGTCAAGGCGAGGTGGGAGTGGCTTGTGCCATGGTTTCCGCAGCAGCGTGCCAATTGTTTGGTGGCAGTAATGAACAAATAGAGTATGCGGCCGAGATGGGACTTGAACACCATTTGGGCATGACTTGCGATCCGGTATGTGGTTTGGTTCAGATTCCGTGTATCGAGCGCAACGCTTTTGCCGCAACCCGAGCATTGGATGCGAACTTATACTCTTCGTTTTCAGACGGCAAACATCGTGTGTCGTTTGATAAGGTGGTGAGAGTGATGAAGAGAACAGGACACGACTTACCTTCGCTTTATAAAGAAACCAGCGAAGGAGGATTGGCCGCAGAGAAGTTTTAGGCTAGTTCTTCAATTTGCGTGTCAGCGTTATCGTGAGCTTTGAAAGCCTTCCAGCAGTTGGTATTTCTTGCGCATCATCCTGTTGTAAATGTTGCGTAGCCAAAAATTACTGGTGGCGATGAAAGCTACGCCTACGACCAACATGAAGGCATAGACCTGTTGTTCGCTCATAAAACCGCTCAACGTGGTAATGAGGATGCTGGGTACAAAGAGGCATCCCATGGTGACGGCCAGTTGCCTGTAATTGTTTTCTATTCCAGCTTTACTTATGTATTTGGTGTTCAGCGGTAAGGTCTGCTTGTTGTAGACGGCCATTTGGAAGAGGATGAAATACTGAAAACCCGCCGTGAACACTGCATAAGCCAGAAGCATGAGCAATGACCATTTGCCAACAACGACTGTTGGAATCATCAACAGGAAGGGTACTAACAACATAGCGCAGTAGAATATATATTTCGCTTTGAGTAGTGATAGAATGTTTTCTTGGTGTACCATGAGACAATCTATGTAGTTGCCTTCATTGCACATAATGCGTGTCAGCATAATCGCACCAAAGACAACAAAGTTGTAGCAACCCAAGAATGAGACCATGGCACCACTGTCGTAGATGTCTGTAAAAGAGAGCAATGCAGAGAATAGCAACACCACACTGACGGAGGTAATGAAACTTTTTCGAGGATTTTTGTTGCGTAATAGCGTCTTTACTTCAAGTTGTAGGTAAAGACCTGTTTGTCCAAACCGTTCAAAAAACGAAAGCTTATTGACATGATGCAGGCTTGTCTTTTCTATATGCATCAATTCTGACAGGATGTGTGAATACTGAATGCGCCGGTTGATGGAGATAAGAAGAGTCAATAAGACTATAGGGACGAGGTAGGGGAGAAGACTCCCGTCCGTGATGAAATGTCCTATGTCAGTATAAAAGTCAAACAGATGCTCTAGGCTGGCATGCTGACCTAGGTACCAAGGCATGGCCATGATGGCATAGACAACGCTCACCAATATCCACCAAAGTGCATTGTCATTAATTAAGGTTCGTGCAATATGATACCATTGTGTATTGATCAGTATGAGTAGCCAAAAGAAAAACAATATGCCGAGTGATGCCCAAACGCCAGAACTGAACACGACCGACATCAGTATATACGGAACCAGAAAGGAGAACCAGGAGAAATTGTATCCGGAAAGAAGTGTTGTTCCGATGAAATTGTCAATGCAAGAATACTTCGAAATGGGCAAAAGAACATAGGGTTTGATGAGCTGTGCGGGGATTTCTTGGAAGGCAAATCTTAGTAAAAAATCAACCGCGAGGATGAAAGGAACTGTTCCGCAGACGAATTCAACTGGGGTGTAGGAGCGGCTGGCATTGGCAGCCAAAGACATAAGAATGGCGATGAAGCAAAGATAAACGAACCCAAAAATGGTCATTCCCCACATGACATACTTGGCAGCCTTGTTTTGTTGGAAACTTAAATTGCGTTTTTCGGCTAGTTTTCGATGACGCCAAATCATCTTGAACAAGTCAAATCGTTGTTTGAAATCTGCTAGCAGCTGTGATCGTTCCGTTGAGTTCATGTGGTTAAATATTGGTAGGTGATTTCTTGTTCGCTAGCTTAATGCAGGCTATCTCAAGTCAATAACCTCGGCAGACGGCAAGTCTTTCGATCGGAATACGAAAGTACTGTTGGGAAGGTTCTTGGCTTTAAAGTTGCTGATGTTGATGATGGTCCAGTTTCCCCCTTGCTTAATTTTCACTTGCGACGGACTGTAGGTTCGCTTGTTGATGTAGATGTACATTTCTGGAATGCCATTGTTCTTGTTTTGGGCAACCATGTGTACTTCGTAATTGTTTCCCCTTACTCGGTGACTCAGTCGATATCCCGCCTTGTACATATTGATGAAGGTATAAGGGTTCATGGAGATTTGCTGTGAACGCGAAGGGTTAGAGATGTTCACCTCGTTGGTGCTCTTCATGTAGCTCCATTGTGTTTTGCCGTCAAACCACACCATGGCTTGGGGCGTTCGTGCATGAAATTTGCTGCCCTTGATGGCAATAGTACCGGAAGTCTTTCCCATCTTCGCACTTGAAATCGTGAAGTTGGCACTCGCACCACCTGCTCTTCCAACCACTTGGGCTGTCCTATCTAGTATTTTTCGGGTCTGCGAACTACTTTGACTGTTTGCATTCGTATAAATAGTGACTGCAAATAGGAATACGATTACTCTCTGTACGTTTAAAAATAGATATCTTTTCATTTTATATTTTCTTTTATGTTGAATGGATTGCAGCAATGATTGTGTTGAGTGAAGCTTCGTCTTGCACCAGCACATCCCTTGGTTTGCTGCCTTGTGCGGGACCTACAATACCGGCTGCTTCAAGCTGATCCATCAGCCTTCCCGCACGGTTGTACCCGATAGAGAACCGCCTTTGAATCATACTGGTTGAACCTATCTGACTCGTTACGATGGCATGAGCTGCTTCTTCGAAGAAGGGATCGAGACTTTGTATGTCGCCACTTCCCGCACCCGCGGTACCAGTTTTCCCGTCAACAGCAGGTTCGGGCAACTCCAAAGGTGACACCGGACCGGGCTGACTGGCTATGAATTGATTGATTCTCTCAATCTCTGGCGTGTCAACAAATGCACACTGAACGCGAACAGGCTCGTTTCCATTGAGGAAAAGCAGGTCACCTCGTCCCACCAATTGGTTGGCACCAGGACGGTCAAGGATGGTTCTCGAGTCGATCATGGCACTTACCTTGAAGGCCATTCTGCCGGGGAAGTTGGCTTTGATGTTACCGGTAATGATGTTGGCGGTGGGTCGTTGAGTGGCGATAACCATGTGTATGCCCACGGCACGGGCCAACTGTGCGATACGAGTGATGGGGGCTTCAACCTCTCTTCCAGCAGTCATAATCAGATCGCCATACTCATCAATTACGACAACGATGTAGGGCATGTATTCATGTCCTTTGGTTAAGTTTAGCTGGTGATTGATGAATTTCTTGTTATACTCTTTGATGTTTCGTGCTCCGGCTATCTTCAGCAAGTCGTAGCGATGATCCATCAAGGTGCAAAGTGAATTAAGCGTCCTAACTACTTTTGTCACATCGGTGATGATAGGCTCATCATCATTGTCTGGAGCTGATGCCATGAAGTGGTCTGTAATAGGAGAGTAAACACTGAATTCCACCTTTTTGGGGTCGATTAATACAATCTTCAACTCATTGGGATGCTTCTTGTAGAGCAGGGAAGTGATGATGGCATTCAGTCCAACAGACTTACCTTGTCCCGTTGCACCAGCGACTAAAAGATGAGGAATCTTTGCCAAATCCACCATAAACACCTCGTTGGTGATGGTTTTTCCAATGGCTAAAGGCAACTCCATGGTTGACTCTTGGAACTTTTTAGAGTTCAAGATGCTTTCCATGGATACGATGGTCGGCTTCTTGTTGGGCACCTCAATACCAATGGTACCCTTTCCTGGGATGGGAGCGATGATGCGTATTCCCAATGCGGCAAGGCTTAAAGCGATGTCATCCTCCAGGTTTCTGATTTTAGAGATGCGCACTCCCTCGGCTGGTGTAATCTCATAGAGAGTGATTGTGGGGCCTACCGTGGCCTTAATCTCACGGATTGAAACCCCAAAGCTGTTAAGTACTTCTACGATACGAGCATTATTGGCCTTGATTTCGTCCATGTCTACCAATGGCTTGTTGTCGCTCTCGTATTTCTTTAACAAGTCAAGTCCGGGATATTTATACTTCAAAAAAGGCTCTTTAGGGTTGATAGGCGTCTTCAAGACCTCTTCAGCTGTCAATGTCTTGCCAGACGCTTTCTCATCTTCAGCAGCTAATTCGACCGTCAGATGCGACGCCTCGTCTTCGTTTGAAGGCTGCGTGGAAGCAGACTTTCCGTTGGATTTTCTCGTTGGAGTGCTTGTAAATTTAGACACATCTGTTAAGTCTACCACTGTTGGCTTTGAGTCTTCTTCATCATCAGATGACGTGTTACCAACGGTTTGAGCCTCATCTTCCTCCTCTGACTTAACCGCAGAAGCGGTATTATCATGACGGGTGAGGTTTGTTACCGTGAAAGGAATCTTACGAGTTAAGTACTTCACGGGGTTCAATGCCTTTCGAATCACCTCTATTGTTTCGGCACTTAAATAAGTTAAAAACGCCAGTGCCACCAGCAACAAGATGGCGGTTAATCCGGGAGGACCTACTAAATTCTCTAATTGTTGTACGCAGAACATGCCATGCCGGCCACCAGGATTGAACACAAGTTCACCCATCAGCGGTGTTGCAAACTTGGCAAGCGTGACAGAACTCCATATCATGACGAGCGTCATGCCAAGAAACCATTTCCATAGGTTAATCTTGTAGACTTTCATCAAGCTAAGTCCCAACAAAATAATGAACAGAGGTATCAGAAATGCGGGAATGCCAAAGTTGACTGTAATCAGCGTATAAGCGATGATAGCACCGATACTTCCGCAATAATTAGAGAAGGTTCGGTCAGCATTCATCCATTCTCTTGGCCGCAAATCCTCAAGGATACTCTGGTCTGCCTGTCCTGTATAAAAATAAGAAACCATTGCAACGATGACGTACAGTGCAATGACCGATAGGATAGCACCTAAGAGAAAATCTGTTTTTTCGTTACTGAAGATATTTTGAAAGCCCACAGCTTCACCCACATTCTTTGGTTTTCGCTCAGGCTTTTTCCTTTTTATTCCCATATCAAGTCTATGTGATTTGAATGCAAAAATAGCGTAAATATGTCAGAATCCTTCACGTTTTGATAACTTTTTTCTATTTTTGCAATTCATAAGAATACGGGTTATGAAGAGAACTATCTATAGCAAATTCAACAAGGAAGCCATCCATACACTCCCACAAGTTTTATTTCCAGGTCGAATCATTGTCGTGACCAGTGAAAAAATGGCAGAAAAAGCGGTGAAATTCTTGTTGACTCAAGACCTTTTAGGCGTAGATACCGAAACGCGTCCCGTATTCAGAAAAGGACAATCTTACCAAGTTTCATTGTTTCAAGTTGCTACCAAGGAGGTTTGTTTCTTGTTCCGTCTTAATATGTTAGGCATCACTCCGGCCATCAAACTTTTGTTGGAGAACACGCAAACCAAGATGATTGGATTGTCGTGGCATGACGACTTGTTGATGTTGCATAAAAGATCAGAATTCAAGAAAGGATATTTCATTGATTTACAAGATATTGTTGGAGAACTCGGAATCAAAGATTTAAGTCTTCAGAAGTTGTATGCAAACATCTTTCATCAAAAGATTAGCAAGCGTCAACGCCTCACCAATTGGGACCAGGAGAACCTTACAGATAAACAAAAGTTATACGCAGCCACTGATGCATGGGCCTGTATCATGTTGTATGAAGAAATTCTTAGACTGAAAGAAACAGGCGATTATACGCTCATACCTGACGAAGAAGAAAATAACGCTAAACAAGTAAAAGATGACAACCAAAACCATACAGCTTAAAAAGGGTAAAGAAGAGTCGCTCAAACGCTTCCATCCCTGGATATTTTCTGGTGCAATCCTTCGGATGGACGAGGGAATTGAAGAAGGTGAACTTGTCAAAGTCGTAACCTTTCACCGAGAGTTCATTGCGATAGGGCATTACCAAATCGGCTCCATCGCTGTGCGAGTATTGTCGTTTAGGGATATCACTATTGACCAAGAGTTTTGGGAGTCAAGACTAAAGGCTGCCTTGAATATGCGCATTGCCATTGGCATTGCCGACAATCCAACAAACAACACCTACCGATTGGTGCACGGTGAAGGCGACTTATTGCCTGGCTTAATCATTGATTGTTATGGAAAAACGGCCGTCATGCAAGCGCATAGCGTTGGCATGCATGTGGAACGACTGCCTATATGCGAGGCTCTTAGGAGCGTGATGGGCAGTCGTATCGAGCATGTTTTCTATAAAAGCGAGACCACCTTGCCGTTCAAAGCCGAATTGGGCCAACAAGATGGATTCCTCTACGGTGGCAGTGATGACAATGTGGCTATCGAGAATGGATTGAAATTCCATGTGGATTGGTTGAAAGGACAAAAGACCGGCTTTTTCGTAGACCAACGTGAAAACCGCACTTTGCTGGAAAAATATGCCCAAAACCGCTCGGTACTCAACATGTTTTGTTACACAGGAGGTTTCTCCGTGTATGCCATGCGCGGTGGGGCCAAACTTGTTCATTCGGTTGACAGCAGCGCCAAAGCCGTAGAGTTGACCAATGCGAACATCGAGTTGAACTTCCCGTCTGATGCCAGGCATGCGGCTTTCTGTGACGATGCATTCAAGTATCTCGACGCTCATGATGCACAATACGACCTGGTGGTGCTTGATCCTCCCGCTTTTGCCAAGCATCGGGCGGCGCTACGCAATGCTTTGAAAGGCTATACCCGACTGAACGTTAAAGGGTTCGAGCGCATTAAGCCCGGTGGAATACTGTTTACTTTCAGTTGTTCACAGGTGGTAACGAAAGAAAACTTCAGGAATGCGGTGTTCACGGCGGCAGCTCAGGCCAAGCGCAAGGTTCGCATTCTGCACCAATTGCACCAGCCAGCCGACCATCCCATCAATATTTACCATCCCGAAGGAGAATATCTGAAGGGCCTCGTTTTATACGTTGAATAAGTTTGAACATCATATTCAGCAATATATTTCATCTTTGTCATTGCTTCACAAAGATGAGTTGTATCTGGTAGCCCTTTCAGGCGGAGCCGACAGCGTGTGCTTGCTTCGCTGCCTGAAGGCGCTGGGTTACCGCTTTGAAGCCATCCATTGCAATTTTCGTTTACGCGGTGAAGAGTCGGATAGGGATGAGCTTTTTTGCCAAGAGTTATGTCAAAAACTTGGCATCCCCCTGCATTTAGTACATTTTGACACACGTTCTTATGCCCAGTTGCACCATGTGAGCATTGAGATGGCGGCGCGCGAACTGAGGTACGCCCATTTCAAAAACCTTTGTAAAGACATGGGTGCCGGTGGCGTATGTGTGGGTCATCATCAGGACGACAGCGTAGAAACCATTTTAATCAACCTGGTTCGCTCAACCGGCATTCATGGGTTGACAGGCATTGCGCCTAAAAACGATTATATATACAGACCACTACTTTGTGTAAGTCGCAAAGAGATAATGGATTACCTGAAAACTATTCAACAAAATTATATCACAGACAGCACCAATTTAGTGCCAGATGTTCAGCGCAATAAAATGCGGTTGGAAGTGATTCCGCTTTTGGAAAGCATCAATCCGGCGGCACAGCAAAACATCTTGCAAACGGCCCAGCGCCTGGCTGATGTCGTGAGCATCCTTGACGGGTGGATGGAACGAGTGGCCCAATGGAAATCCCGTGGACCTTATTGGTGTTTCCCTCTGAAGGAAGTTACGCACGAATACATATTGTGGTATTTGCTGAAAAACTATCAATTCACCTCCAAGCAGGTTGACAACATTTATGAAAATAGAAACAATGGCAGCGGAAGAGTGTGGGCATCCAAGACACATGAGTTGTTGATTGACCGCGACCAACTGGTGCTGGCGCAGCGCAACAATGAACCACAGAAGACGCTTACCATTCCCGAACCAGGTGTTTTCCGCTACGATGCTAAGTTGAAAGTGAGGATTTCCGTTACCGCCGCCCCCATATCGGCTCAAACCGTCAAGGATAAACGCTGTGCCTACATGGATTTTGACCAAGTAAGTTTTCCGTTAGTACTCAGACCTGTCCAGTCGGCCGACCGCTTCCAGCCTTTCGGTATGAAAGGAACTAAATTGTTGAGCGACTATATGACAGACCGCAAGATGTCACTTTTTGAGAAACGGCAGCAACTGGTGCTGACCGACCATCAAGGTCATATACTTTGGGTAATGGAGGAGAGGCTGGCCGACTCCTATAAGATGACAGAAGCTACGCAAACGGTTTTAAAAGTTGAAATGCTTCGCGACTGAACACCATCTTATCATATACCAGCGGTGCTTCCAACTAATTGAAAACCATGATGTCTTATACTGAAATAGCTTGACACATAATCAAACTCAAAAAAAGTAAAAAAACATGACGAAATCAAGTAAAAGAAGAGAGTTTAGTGATGCGTTCAAGCTGCAAGTGTTAAGTGAATATTTTTCTGGCGGCGGTTCTA
>JAQYPT010000034.1 GCA_028726625.1 Prevotellaceae bacterium
AACTTTGAACTTTGAACATTGAACTTTATGGTCAGTTTACTTTGAACTTTGAACATTGAGCTTTGAACTTTATGGTCAGTTTACTTTGAACATTGAACTTTGAACATTGAACTTTATGGTCAGTTTACTTTGAACATTGAACTTTGAACATTGAACTTTATGGTCAGTTTACTTTGAACTTTGAACATTGAGCTTTGAACTTTATAGTCAGTTTACTTTGAACATTGAACATTGAGCTTTGAACTTTATGATTGGTTCACGTTGAATTTTCGAGGTTTTGACAATGTTATGCAGCAAACAAGCTAATCACTCCCCTCCCTTTTGGGGAGGGGTTGGGGGAGAGGCTGTCATTTTCACGCATCCTGTTTCACCGCACTTACTATCTTGAATAGCTTGTCATTGGGGCGAACTTTGTCGGGAACGGCAATGGAGATGCGCCAACCTTTCTCAGCCTTCTGTACCGGTTTCAGCTCATAGCGTATCTCGTTGGCGTCAAAGTACATCACGCCCGTGGTGGGACCCGTGATGAGTAGATGCTCACCCACTTCTATTTCAGCGGCTTCGATGGCCAACTCTGCCACGCCAAGGTTAGAGAAATACTTCACCACCTTGCCCACCAAGACCTTTTTCTCGGTAGCCTTGTTGCCATACTCTTTGGTCCATTCGCCCAGCTTCTGACCTTGGTAGTAGCCGTCCCAGAATCCTCTGTTGAAGACGGCAGACAGACGTTTGTCCCAAGCATCTTTCTTTTCTTCGGTAAAAGTGCCTTCGATAACCGACTGAATGGCTTCTTTGTAGCATGTCACCACGTTGTACACATACTCTGGTCCGCGTGCCCTGCCCTCGATTTTGAATACCCGCACGCCCGCATCCATCATGAGATTGATGAAGCGAACGGTCTTCAAATCCTTCGGACTCATGATGTATTTGTTGTCAATCTCCAGCTGGTTGCCCGTCTCGTTGTCGGTAACGGTGTACGAACGGCGGCAGATTTGCACGCATTCACCACGGTTGGCCGAGCGGTTGGCGTCGTGAAGACTCATGTAACATTTGCCGCTGATTGCCATGCAGAACGCACCATGACAGAACATCTCGATGCGGATGAGCTCGCCACGGGGGCCGCAGATGTGCTGTTCGACAATCTGTTGGTGAATCTCTTTCACCTGTTTTAGGTTCAGTTCACGCGCTAATACCACCACATCGGCAAAGCGAGCGTAGAACTTCAGGGCCTCGATGTTGGAGATGTTGAGTTGGGTGGATAGGTGCACTTCCACCCCTTTCTCCACGCAGTAGGTCATCACGGCCACGTCACTGGCAATCACTGCCGATATTTGGGCATCCTTTGCTGCGTCGATTATCTTGCGCATGGTTGGGATATCCTCGCCATAAATCACAGTGTTTACCGTGAGATAGGTTTTGATGCCGTGTGCCTTGCAAGTGTCGGCGATATCGTGTAAATCGTCAATTGTAAAATGATTGGCTGAGTGTGAGCGCATGTTAAGCTGGCCGATGCCGAAGTAGATCGCTTCCGCTCCAGCCTGAATGGCGGCTGCGAGGCTCTCTCTGGACCCCACGGGTGCCATGATTTCAAAGTCTGATAACTGATGCTTCATACATGCAAAGTTACGCTTATTTGTAATAACTGCAAAGTAAAGCTGTGCGATTTGTTCGGTTTTTGTATTATCTTTGCACTGAGATGAGAAAGATACTCTTGTTTGTGTGCGGCACGTTGGTTTTAGTTTCGGCTTGCAGAAATGCGAATAAGTCGAACGAAGTTCGGCATTATCAGTTCAAAACGGATGTGATGCTGAAGGCCACTCCCGTAAAGAACCAGGGAAGCAGTTCGCTTTGCTGGGCGTATGCCATGCTGGGAACCATCGAATCGGAACGGTTGATGATGGGCGACTCGGTCAACTTGTCGGTTGATTATCTCGCTCGAATGTTGTTGAAGGAGCAGGCTCGTGAGACTTTCTTTGCAGGAGGAAGAAAGCAGGTGTCGCTTCGTGGGACGGCATCGATGGCTCTTCGCTTGCTGGAAAGATATGGCATGCTGCATCAGGACACGTATCCTGGTCAGCAAGTGAATTACAATGTGTTGGCAAGAAAGGTACAGTTGGCGGCCTTGCGGTCAGCAAGTTTGCAGAAAATGGATGGGCGTGTGGATGAAATGTTGGACGCTGAAGTTGGTTTCATGCCGCGGTTTGTCTTTTTCAGGCATGCTGAATATACGCCAAAACAGTTTGCCCACAGCGTTTGTTTGCCTCATGAATATCTCTCATTAACCAGTTTTACGCACCATCCCTACGGTCATTCGTTTGCTTTGGAGATACCCGATAATCGATACCGCGACACCTTTATGAACATGCCCCTGGACACTTTGATGGCACATGTCAAGGGGGCTTTGCAGACGGAGCATCCCGTTTGCTGGGAAGGAGATATCAGCGAGCCGGGATTTTCGTTTGCTGAGGGCGTGGCCAAGTTGCCCAATGAAGCTGTAAACGTTACACCAGCAGTGCGTCAAAGGCAGTTTGAAACACTGAAAACTACCGACGACCACTGTATGGTATTGGTGGGATTGGCGCATGATAAACGAGGAAATACTTACTATATAGCTAAAAATTCGTGGGGTAAGAACAATCCGTTCGGTGGGTATATGTATCTCAGTGACAATTATCTGCGTTTGAAAACGGTGGCTGTTTACATGAGTCAGGCGGCCTATGGGGTGTGAAAACCCTTCATAACAATAAGGGTTGGCCCACATGACACATTAGAAAACAAAAAAAGGGGCATGCGAATCGATTGCATGCCCCTTAGCTTTTACTTATTTAGCGCCTATGCATCAATGTTCGCATAGGTTGCGTTCTGTTCAATAAATTCACGACGTGGCTCCACGTCATCACCCATAAGCATGGAGAATATCTCGTCTGCATCGGCTGCATTCTCGATGGTTACCTGCTTCAACAGGCGAGTCTTTGGATCCATGGTGGTTTCCCATAATTGTTCAGGGTTCATCTCACCAAGACCTTTGTATCGCTGCGTGTGAATGCTCTTGCTGTCTTCCTCGCCCTGGGCGTACTTGTCTATGAAGGCCTGTCGTTGCTGTTCAGTGTAGCAATATTCACTGGCCTTGTTCTTGTAAGTACACTTGTAAAGCGGTGGCGTAGCGATGTAGAGGTGCCCTTCTTCGATAATTTTGGGCATGAAGCGATAGAACAGCGTCATGATGAGTGTGTCGATGTGCGAACCATCGACGTCGGCATCGGTCATGATGATAATTTTGTCGTAGCGCAGCTTGTCGATATTGGCCTCTCGGTCGTCCTCTCCGTCTACGCCAAAGCGCACGCCGATGCTCTGAATGATGTTCATCACCGACTCGGCCTCGAACACTCTGTGCCATTGAACCTTTTCCACGTTCAAGATTTTACCACGCAATGGCAATATGGCTTGCGTGTATCGGTCGCGTCCTTGCTTAGCCGATCCACCTGCGGAGTCACCCTCCACCAGGAATATCTCACAATCTTTCGGGTCTTTGTTTGAGCAGTCAGCCAGTTTGCCAGGCAGTCCTCCGCCGCTCATGACGTTCTTACGCTGAACGCTCTCGCGCGCCTTTCGTGCCGCAATACGTGCCGTAGCTGCCAAAACCACCTTCTCGCAGATTTGTTTTGCCTCGGTAGGATGCTCTTCCAGGTAGTTGGTAAGCGCTTCGCCAACAGCTTGTTGTACGGCTCCAGATACCTCACTGTTGCCCAATTTGGTCTTGGTCTGCCCCTCAAACTGCGGCTCTGCCACCTTAATAGATATCACAGCGGTAAGTCCTTCACGGAAGTCTTCACCTGCAATCTCTATCTTTGCCTTTTCAATTTGCTTTGAAATGGCGGGGTCGTTGTCTGCATACGTCTTCAACGTGCGTGTCAGTGCGGCGCGAAAACCAGTGAGGTGCGTACCACCCTCTATGGTGTTGATGTTGTTAACGTACGAGTGTATGTTCTCAGAATAGTCGGTGTTGTACATGATAGCCACCTCAATGGGGATGCCTTGCTTCTCTGTTTTCAGGTAGATGACATCGTCGAAGAGGTGTGTTCTGTGGCGGTCAACGTAGCGGACGAACTCTTTGAGGCCGTCTTTAGCGTGGAAAACCTCCGTTCGTGTCTTGCCCTCCTCGTTGGGACGCAGGTCAGTAAGGGTGATGCGAATGCCTGCATTCAGGAACGCCAGCTCTCGCATGCGCCTCGCAATGATGTCCCATTGGAAGTGAGTGGTGGTGAAAATAGATCCGTCTGGCCAGAACTGCTGACGCGTTCCACGCAGGTTGGTCTCTCCAATGACTTTTACTGGGTAGAGGGCTTTTCCCCTTTCGTATTCTTGTTGGTAGATTTTGCCGTCACGGAACACCTGAGATGTCATGTGAGAAGATAGGGCGTTAACGCAACTTACACCAACTCCGTGCAGACCACCGCTGACTTTGTACGAGCCTTTGTCGAACTTTCCACCGGCATGAAGTACCGTCATAACCACTTCCAGGGCCGACTTGTGCAGTTTTTCGTGCTGGTCAACGGGAATGCCTCGACCGTTGTCTTGTACAGTTATTGATTCGTCATCGTTGATGGTCACTTCAATGTCGGTGCAATAACCTGCCATCGCTTCGTCAATAGAGTTGTCCACGGTCTCGTTAATCAGGTGATGGAGACCCTTCTCACTGATGTCACCGATGTACATTGCAGGTCGTTTGCGGACAGCCTCAAGTCCTTCCAAGACTTGGATGTTACTGGCCGAATAATTGTTTTCGGTATTCTGATTTTCTGCCATTTGTCGTTTTGTATATTATGATATGCAAAGATACGAAATTACAGCCAAATGAGGAAATGTTTTGTTGCTAAAAATGCGTAAAAGGGTAGCGTGCGTCTGCCTTTTTTATGTGGTTTAAAGATGCGAATAAAATTTTTCTGTTTTCTGGTATTTTATGGATCTTGCCCACCTCGTAGCCAGTGTTGGTCGGCGACGAACCAGTGATGATTCGCCAGCTTGAAGGCAGGGAGAGGCGCTGTGTTGTGTCAACGTAGGAAGAGATTGAGGTGGGTGAAACCTCAAAAGGTTACACTTCTTTCGAAATGTAACCTTTGTATGTAGGGTCGTCAGATGGACTTATGCGAGTTTGCCGATGTGCTTGCAGAGGCTTGACTTCAAGTTGGCAGCCTTGTTCTTGTGGATGACGTTGGTCTTGGCCAACTTGTCTACCATCTTCTGTACTTCAGGATACAGCTTGACAGCCTCATCCTTGTCGGTCATTGCACGCAACTTGCGTACAGCATTACGCATGGTCTTTGCATAATATTTGTTGTGCAAAGTCTTAATTTTGTCCTGACGGATTCTTTTAAGTGATGATTTGTGATTTGCCATCTTTATTTTACTTCTTTTATTTCTTTTGTGTAGTCCCTAGCAGAGTCGAACTGCTCTTTTGAGAATGAAAATCTCACGTCCTAACCGATAGACGAAGGGACCGTGCCATTTGATTAGCGGGTGCAAAGTTATGACATTTTTCCTTACCGACCAAATTTTATGCTGTAATTTTTCATTGAATGTATGAAAATCAGTATTTTTGCCATTCAAACTCACGTTTAGATGTTAATTAAGACGCAAGCTATCGTACTACGAACCATCAAATATGGCGATTCTCAGCTGATAACAGATTTGTTCACCCAGGCGATGGGGAACGTTTCTTTTATCCAGCGTATGCGCAAAGGCAGGAGCAGCAGGACGGGCAAGCCCTATTTTCAGCCGCTGACTATCTTGGACATCGAGTTTGATGAGCGTCCCAACAAGCAGTTGCAGCGTATCAAGGAGATGCGTCTGGCCTATCCATTCTCTACCATACCTTTCAATTCTTATAAGTTGTCCATATCCTTGTTCTTGTCAGAATTCTTGTATTTCAGCGTGCGCGGCGAGCATGAGGTGGGGGCATTATATCAATATGTGGAGAACAGCATTCGTTGGTTGGATGCGGCGGAGGGGGCTTTCGTCAACTTTCATCTGGTGTTCATGATGCATCTAACGCGCTTCATTGGGTTTTATCCAAATCTTGAGAACTGGCATGTGGGCGATTTCTTCGACCTTCGCAACGGCGTGTTCTGTTCCCTCGTTCCTTTACATCCCGACTATATTCCCCCAAACGAGGCGGCAAAAATCAGTCAACTGATGCGGATGAACTATGAAACCATGCACCTTTTCCGCTTTTCCCGTGAGGAGCGCAATCGTTGTGCCAACTTGATATTGCGCTACTATCGCTTGCACATTCCTTCATTCCCCGAACTGAAATCGCTCTCGGTGTTGCAAGACTTGTTTCGGTAGCTGTTGGTTGTTTCACATGCCTTTGTGGGGTGGCTTGGCAAAGTCATTGACTTTGGGCAGCAATCTACATGCTTTTAGGCTGCAAAGTGCATGACTTTGCAGCCCAAACTCAATGCTGTTGCAGGACAGGTTTTAAAGTCTTGATTTTCAAGGAAAAAGAAAACGGCAAGAACCCTTTGACACATAATGTTTCAAAGGATTCTTGCCGTAGGTCTCTCGGGTGGCGAAACCGAATGTAAGAATTAGGCGAGCAGCTTTTTAACGATGCCTGAAATGGTTTTGCCATCGGCCTTTCCAGCCAATTGTTTGTTGGCCATTCCCATGACTTTTCCCATATCCTTCATGCTTGCGGCACCCGTTTGATCGATGATGGTCTTAACGATTTTCTCTATTTCGGCTTCCGACAGTTGTTCGGGCAGATAGCGCTCGATGACTGAAACCTGTGCCAATTCAGCGTCAGCAAGACCCTGTCGGCCTGCGTCTATGTACGTCTGTGCCGATTCCTTGCCTTGTTTGGCCAGCTTCTGAATCATCTTCAAGGCGTCTGCATCCTCCAAAGTATCGTTGGCTCCCGGTGCCGTCTTAGCCTCGAGGAAAACTTTTTTGATATTACGCAGCGTGTCAAGTGCTACCTTGTCGCGCTCTTTCATTGCGGTTTTGATGTCTTCGTTAACCTTTTCAAATAGTGCCATTTGTTTGATGTTTTATTGTATTTGTTGACGAGCGGTCGTCGGTGTATATTGTTTTATTCAAAACTGATGAGTCCTTGTATGGGTTCATTGTTCTCTTTTTGTTCGGGTTCCTTGGGTTCACCCGATGCCTGTTTGCGTATGTCGTCCAACATTTGGCGCGTACGTTTGTAGGTGGGGAAGCTCTCTACGGCCAGGATAACGTCCTCGTTGTCAAGGTCTTCGTTGCTGAAGAGATAGACGTGCGGGTGACGTTTGTATTTAGAGTTTTTCCCATCCTTGTAATATTGTTCCTTGCGGTTGATGAGTTGTATCTTTCGTTCTTCCTCTTCGGCCAGGCGCATGGCTTCTTCTTGCGAGTGACGTTTGCCGATGTGGCTGTCCATTCCCTCTACATCGCTGATGCCAAAACCTGTGGCCAAGATGGTGACTTTCACCTTTTTGCCAAGATCTGGGTCGATGGCGATGCCCCATTTGATTTCAAAGTCGCTGTCAAAGCGTCCCATGAAGTCGTTCACATCGTTCATTTCCTCCATCATCAGACCGCTGTTGTCATTCTTTTCATTACAGAAGTTGATGCTGAGCAGTATCTTTTTGGAGTTGAAGATGTCGTTATCGTTCAACAGCGGAGAGTTCAATGCGTCTTCGATGGCAGCCTTCACGCGGCCCTCGCCCTCGCCAAAGCCCGTGCTCATGATGGCCACGCCACCGTCTTTCAGCACCGTTTTCACGTCGTTGAAGTCGAGGTTAATCAGTCCGTGGTTGGTGATAATCTCCGCAATGCTCTTGGCAGCGATGCTCAGGGTGTCGTCGGCTTTTCCGAAAGCGTCGAGCACGGTAAGGTCAGGGTATATCTCTCGAAGGCGTTCGTTGTTGATAACCAACAAGGCATCCACATGCTTGGCCATCTCCTCCACGCCGTCCAGGGCTTGGTTAATCTTCTTATCGCCCTCGAATCGGAAAGGAATGGTGACGATGCCAACGGTCAAAATGCCCAGTTCCTTGGACACGCGGGCAATGACAGGAGCTGCTCCTGTACCCGTACCGCCGCCCATACCGGCCGTGATAAATGCCATACGGGTGCCGTCGTTCAGCATGTTCTTGATGTCTTCGAGGCTCTCTTCGGCGGCCAGGCGAGCCTTCTCGGGCTTGTTGCCGGCTCCCAGTCCTTCTTTGCCGAGCTGCAAGTGGAAGGGTACCGGACTGTCGTTGAGCGCCTGATTGTCGGTGTTGCAGAGCACGAAGGTTACGTCGTGAATGCCTTCGCGATACATGTGGTTGACGGCATTGCCACCGCCACCGCCAACACCGATTACCTTGATAATGCTGCTTGCTTTGTCTGGTTCTCCGAAATCGAGAATGTTAGGGGTGTTGATATTGTCTGACATAATTGTAATTCTTAATGGTTCGTTCTTGGGATGTCGTGATAGGGCTGCTTCTTATTCTTCCTCTTCGGTTATTTTGCTGGCAAAGTTTTTAATGCTTTTCCATATTTTGTTGACGGGAGAGTTCTCTCTTTTCTCTTTCGCTATGCGGCGTTCCTCCTCTTCCTGCGCCTTTCGCTCAGCTTCTTCCTGTTCCTCTTTTTGCTTACGCAGTTGTTCTTTTTCTTCTTCGGTCTGTACGATGCCCGTGCCGGATGTCTCCGTATACGATCGAGGACCTTTGGCTGGAGCGGGCGTCGGTGTGGTGTGCTTGGGTTCGTTGCTTTGGAATAAGTCGGCAGTAATCTCTTCGCCAGCACAATTGATGTCACCTTTGGCGAGCAAACCCAGGATGGTGTTCATCGTTCCGGTATGAGTTGTGATCTCTGGGAGGTTGGAATTGATATTCTGGTTCACAAACTTGGCTATGCGAATCTTCTCCGTTGGGGCTTGGTTGGTAAAGGCTTTCTCAATGTTGGGCATGTTCGAACCGCCGCCTGTAAGGATGATTCCGCCAATGAGTTTGTCGGCATATTCGTTTGGAATCTGATAAAAAACGTTCTCAATGATTTCTTGCAGGCGCGATTCTACAATCTCGATGAACTTGCGGCTATCAACTTTTCTGTCTTGGTCGATAGGGTATTTCTTGTTGTCATCAATGTCGCTGTTGTCGGTGTAGGCAGAGGCGTATTTCAATTTCATTTGCTCTGCCTGACTGTCTTCCATCAACAAGGAGGTGATGTCCTTGGTGATGTTCTCGCCACCCAATGGGATGACGGCGAGATGGCGCAAGATATTTTTGTAGTACACCAGTACGGTTGTAGTGTCAGCACCAAGGTCTATCAGTGCACAGCCAGTTCTTTTTTCGGTCTCTGTCAACACGGCATCGGCCAAAGCCAGTGGCGCTAAATACAGTTCGGCAATCTCCACACCAGCCTTGTTGAGGCATTGGTTGAGGTTTTTGTAGAACGTTTTGCGCCAAAGTATGTTGAGGAAATTACCCTCCAACCTTGAACAAGGAATGCCAACCGGATCTAATTGGTACAGCGCGTCAACCTTGTATTCCTGCGTGGCAGCGTCCAATATCTCCTGTTCTGCATAAGTCATGCTGCGATTGGCATCCATCAGCTCGTTAATCATGTCCTGAGTTACGACGGTTTCTGCGGGCAGATCCTTGATGATGACGTTCTTGACGCTGCGGATGCTCTGTCCTCCGACACCAACATAAACTCGGGCGATGTTGGTTTTGAGCGTAGTTTCCAACTTCTTGATGATGTTGGTCAAGCACAATACTGTCTTGTCAATGTTGAAAACTACACCTTTGCGTATGCACGAGGTGGAATCTTCTTTGACAACAGCAAGAATGGAGATGCTTCCATCTGAATTCTTTTTTCCTGCAATACCTGTGATTTTTGACGATCCCAGTTCAATAGCTACGATAAATTCCTTTGCCATACGTTTTTATATCTTTATCAAATCTTTTTGTTCGTGTTATGTACTTTTGTTCTCACATCCGTTCAGTTGTTTCGTCTTTTGCAGATGATTTGGTTGTCAAACTCCAGGTTGATGTAAGAATATTTGTTCCATCCCGCCTGTGAAAGGCCATATTTATAGAACTTTTCCAGACGTGTGAGTTTCTGCTTGGTGAAGCTCTCAATCAACGAGAGTCGCTTCGTTCGGTCATTGTTCGTGGGCAACTGACCTAAATAAATGATGTGGTCGCCCACCCTGGGGACCAACTCTATGCCGCGATCGGGTAGAATATGTATTTGTTCTATCTGGTTTTTCCATAGCTCGTTACCCATCAATGCCTTGCTCAGCGCCGACACATAATGCGTGGCAAACCATTTGTTGATGTAGCCAGTCGCAATGATAAGGTCGCTCGTGTAACTGGAATTGGGCATGATGGCATCCTTGTCATCCAGATAATAGTCGTCACCATTGATCGACTTGATGCGCACGATGGGCATTCGTTGCGTGATGCTGATGTTGACATGTCCATTTTGTGTTTTGTAACATTCAGCCGTATTGACAAACGGACTGGTCTTCAACATGTCCTCTATCTTACGCGCATCCACGTATCTCAATGGCTTTTCCAGCGGGTAGAGCTTGTGTTTCTCCAGTCGATCCCTGATTTCTTCGGCATTGATAAAACCATGTTGGGCCTCGTCTGCGATGTCTATGCTCACCTTCGTGCATACGTTGGCCGTCTCATCAGGCTTGTTGAATGCCGTGAAAGCAAAGACCAGATAGATGCCCAGCACCACGTCCAGTACGATGGTTATTATCTTTTTCAGGTTTCTTCTCACTTGCTTTCTATGATCTTAGCCATTTGTGGTACGTAATTATCCAAGTCACCGGCACCCAATATCACGAGAACATCGAAGTCGCGTCGCTTCACCAAGTCGAGAACCTCTTCCTTGTGAACCATGCTCTTCTCCTTACAGGTAAGTTCATCGTATATCAGTTGTGACGTCACTCCCTTGATGGGTTGCTCGCGAGCGGGATAGATATCGCACAAAATCACTTCGTCCAGCTGGCTCAGCGCTTTGGCGAAATCCTTGTAGAAGTCTCTGGTGCGGGTGTAAAGATGCGGCTGAAAGATAGCCGTCACCTTGCGGTCGTGATACAACTCGCGCAGGCTTTTGGCACTTTGGTATATCTCCTTTGGGTGATGTGCATAGTCGGAAAGCAGCACATGGCGGTCGTTCTTAATCTTGAAGTCGAATCTTCGCTCTACTCCATGATAGGTAGACATGCCATATCGCAATTCTTCGGCCGTGCAACCATTCAGTTGCGCCATGGCCATGGCAGCCACACCATTCTCGATGTTGATGGGAATGGGCTGGCCCAGTTCTACGCCTTTTACATCTTCCAATGGCGAAATTAAATCGAAAGTGATATGACCATTCTTAATTTCAATGTTCTCTGCATGGAAATCTCCCTTGTCCCTGCTGTAGTCATAGATGCTTACGCCCTCTTGAACCGCTGGCTTCATTTCCAAATCCCGATGGATAATCAACGCTCCTCCCGGCTGAATGAGGGTGGAATAGTGACGGAAACTCTCCAGATAAGCCTCTTTTGTGCCGTAGATATCCAGATGGTCGGGGTCGGTGGAGGTGATCACACTCATCCACGGACGCAGCCAATGGAAACTGCGGTCGAACTCATCGGCCTCGATGACGATATAATCACTCGCATCTGACAGGATATAGTTCGTGCCATAGTTCTTTGAGATGCCGCCGAGAAAGGCATTGCAGTCGACATGACTCTGGTGCATGATATGCGCGCACATCGTGCTGGTGGTGGTCTTTCCGTGCGTTCCTGCAAAGCACAATCCCTTGTGTGTCTGGGTCAATGTGCCGAGCACCTGCGCTCGCTTTTGTATCTCAAAGCCGTTGTCTCTGAAGTATTTCAGCTCTTGATGGGTCTCCGGAATAGCGGGTGTGTAGATAACAAGACATGTCTGAGGGTTCTTACATGCATGCGGAATCTCGTCCACACTCTCTTTATAGTGAATGAGCATTCCCTCTTTTTCAAGCTGGTTGGTCAGTGCAGAAGGTGTCTTGTCGTAACCAGCCACCACTACACCTTTATGAATGAAGTATCGAGCGATGGCACTCATGCCAATGCCGCCAGCCCCAATGAAATAAACCGACTTGATTTCTGTTATGTCCATTTCTCTTCTCTTCTTTTGTCTTGTGAAGTTATCTGAAGTTGTGGGTAGTTCGTTCGCTTCGTTCATTGACGTTGGCGGACGTTACCTTTGTTGTTCTATGCTTTTCTTTGCCGGCGTTTTTGTCTACCGGTGCGTTGCCAGTTTGATGACCTCATCTGCGATGATGTCGGCAGAATGAGGCAATGCGAGCTTCAAAACGTTCTCGCTCAACGATGCCAACTTACTGTCGTTCTGTACTGTTTCGATGGCTTGTTGTAGCAACATGTCCTTCGCTTCGGAATCTTTGACATAGATGGCAGCGTTCTTGTTGACCAAAGCCATGGCGTTCTTCGTTTGATGGTCTTCAGCCACGTTCGGACTGGGGACCAGGATGACGGGCTTGCCAATGAGGCAGAACTCGCTGATGGAACTGGCTCCGGCGCGGCTTATCACCAAGTCTGCCGCCTTGTAGGCAGCCCCCATGTCGCTGATAAAATCAGTTACGTGGAGCATGGATAGCGGCTCTTCCGATTGCAAGGCTTTGGTGATGCCTTCGAAATAATATTTCCCAGTTTGCCAAATAAATTGCACACCACTCGTTCTTACCATGTCCAAGTGGCTCATCACGCTCTCGTTGATGGTTCTGGCTCCAAGACTTCCGCCTACCAACAGCACGGTTTTCTTGTCTGGGTCGAGCCCAAACGACTTTCTGGCATCTTGTTGTGTCAAGGCAGTTTGCAGCACATTTTGCCGCACGGGGTTGCCTGTCATGATGATTTTGTCGGCTGGGAAGAATCGTTCCATGCCTTCGTAAGCCACACATATCTTGTCTGCTTTCTTCGCCAACAGCTTGTTGGTCACCCCAGCATACGAGTTTTGTTCCTGTATCAAGCAAGGAATGTGCCGTTTTGCACAAACGTTCAAGGTGGGACCACTGGCATATCCACCCACTCCGACGGCGGCCATCGGCTTGAAATCTTTGGTGATGGCCTTAGCCATGCGCTGACTTTTCCATATTTTGAACAGGACGTAGATGTTCTTCAACAGGTGTTTGCGGTCGAATCCGCAAATGGGTAGTCCTTTTATCTCGTAGCCAGCTTTGGGTACGCGCTCCATTTCCATGCGCCCGATAGCGCCCACAAAGAGTATTTTCGCATCAGGACGCTTTGCTTTGATGGCATTGGCGATGGAGATGGCCGGAAAGATATGTCCTCCCGTTCCGCCACCACTGACAATAATTCTCAATTCGTTGCTCATCTAACTCAGATGTATTTAATGGACAAAAGTAATCAAAAAATATGTCTTTTTGTCATAATTCACCATATTTATTTTAAGCCGTTAGCTCACAAGACTATGCTGTTGCGAGCTTTTCGGACATTAGCTCGTCACTGTCGGCGTCTGGTTTTTTCTTGGCCGAACGGCTGACACTGAGTATTGCACCGATGTACACGCAGTTGATGATGGTAGAAGTTCCGCCCTTGCTGACCAGTGGCAGCGGCTGTCCGGTAACGGGAGCAAGCCCCACGGCCACGCACATGTTGAACAAAGCCTGCGTCACCAGTAGCAATGCCAGTCCCATTGCGAGGAAAGCGGGGAAGTTGTTTTCGCAGCGGTTGGCGATGCGTCCGGTTCTAAAAAGCAGGATGATGTACAGCATGGCCACGAAGAATCCGCCGAAGATGCCCATCTCCTCGATGATGATGGCATAAATGAAGTCGGAGAAAGCCTGCGACAGGAAGTCGCGTTCGACCGAGTTTCCCGGTCCCTTACCAATAAAGTTCGACGACACGATGGCAATGTTGGCATGCCCTATTTGTGCGTCTTTATCCAAATCGAATTCCTCCGGAGAGGTCTCCTTACCAGCTATGAATCGGTCGATGCGCCCTTTCCAGGTGTCAAAGCGGTGGAACACAGAGCCAAACATGCTGGGATCTTTCTTTTGTTCCACCGTGGCTACCTGTTCAATATGGTTTGGGTTGGCGTTTTCTTTCTCATGGTCTTTCCCCACAACCATCACCAGTGTGAAGATGGTTAGAATCAACAATGTGACCACCCCCAATGCTTTCCCAAGGATTTTCCCGGGTACCCGGCCGATAATCATCATCATGAAGATGACCATACACAGCAACATGGCCGTGGAAAGATTCTCTACCATGATGAGCGGAATGATGAAAGCACTCACGATGAGAATGTATTTAAAGGCGTTTTTGTCGGCCCCGTGCTCGGTTTGCATGGCACTTAGTATCTGCGCTGTGGCTAGTACCAACACACCTTTGGCAATCTCGGAGGGCTGAAATTGTATGCCTACGATGCTAATCCATCGCTGGGCACCATTAGTAGATTGCCCTGCCAGTAAAACCGTTATCAGCGTGACGACGGCTATCAGTAGTAGGAAGGGGGTTACAATCTTGAAGTACTTGCACTTGATGTTGAGGGTTACCACCATGGCAAACACGCCCACGAGCAGAATGCCCGTGTGCTTGAGGATGGGTGCCCAATAGTGTCCGCCCTTGTAAGTCAGTCCGGCAGAGGCCGAATACACCTCGATGACCGAAATGATGCAGAGGAAGAAGAAGACCATCCAGATGACCTTGTCTCCCTTGAAGATATTTCCTAACGTCTTGTCCATTACAGATTTCTTACCAAAGTTTTAAACTGATCGCCCCGATCTTCCATGTTCTTGAACAAATCGAAGCTGGCGCAACAGGGACTGAGCAGCACCGTGTCGCCCGGTTTGGCTAACTCGTAGCAGGCCGCCACACAGTCTTTCATCGAGTGAGTGTCGCGAACCGGAATGCCCAAGTTGTCGAAATTGTCGTGCAGCTTGCTGTTGTCGGCTCCGAGATACACCAGTGCGACGCACTTTTCTTTCACCAAATCTTTGATAGGGCCATAGTCGTTTCCCTTATCCTTGCCTCCCAGAATGAGGATGGTGGGCGTTCTCATGCTTTCCAGCGCATACCAACAAGCATCCACATTGGTGGCCTTCGAGTCGTTGATGTACTGTACGCCGCCCACCTTGCACACCTTTTCCAAACGGTGTTCCACGCCTGGGAAGTCGCTGAGGCTCTTCCTGATAACCTCGTTCCTGATACCTGCGATGTCGGTGGCGATGCCTGCGGCCAGCGAGTTGTAGATGTTGTGCTTGCCGGTGAGTGCCAGTGCCTCCTGTTCCATATTGAACGGTGTGGGCTTCTCAATGGTGTACTCGCCCTCTTCGATGTAGCCTATGGAGCCTTTCTCCTTTAATTCGGAGAAGGGGCATTGCACGGCCTTGATGTCATACTTCTTCAATTCGCGCTTGATGATGGGGTCGTCGTTCCAGTAGATGAAGCTGTCTTGCTCGGTCTGGTTCTGTATGATGCGCATCTTGGCATCTACATAATTCTGCATGCAGTTGTCGTAGCGATCCAAGTGGTCGGGGGTGATGTTCAGCAAGATGGCGATGTCGGCCTTAAACTTGTACATGTTGTCCAACTGGAACGAGCTAAGTTCGATGATGTAGTACTCGTGCGGCTCCTCGGCCACCTGCAGTGCCAGACTGCGCCCGATGTTACCAGCCAGTCCGGCATCGTAGCCAGCCGACTTGAAGATGTGGTAAATCAACGACGTGGTGGTGGTCTTGCCGTTGCTGCCCGTGATGCAAATCATCTTCGAGTGGGTGTAGCGCCCGGCAAACTCTATCTCGCTGATGATGCCGATGCCCTTAGCAATGGCCTTCTGCACCATCGGAGCCTCCTTCGGGATGCCCGGACTCTTGATAATTTCGTCAGCGTTCAGGATGAGTTCGGGGGTGTGATGCTTCTCTTCCCACCTAATGTTGTGCTCATCGAGCGTCTTCTTGTATTTGTCTTTGATTTCACCCATGTCAGATACAAATACGTCGAAGCCTTCTTTTTGGGCTAAGATGGCAGCTCCAACTCCACTCTCTGCTGCTCCGAGAATAACTATTCTTTTCATATTTTGTACTCCTTTTTCTTATTTACTTGCACCCGCTTTTTTGGCTGTTGGTTTTGGTTGCTTGTACAATGTCATTGACTTTGGCGCTTAATCTCCATGACTTTACCCTCCAATCTCCATGAGTTTGCGTGTCAATCTCCATGAGTTTGGCAAGCCATCTCTCAAGCGCTGTAACTATCTCACTTTCAGTGTGATGATGGTCATGGTTGCCAGGATGATGGTGATGATCCAAAAGCGAATGGTGATTTTCGACTCGTGTACGGCCGAATGAGGTTTTCTGATGAGGTATTTGCAGTCGGGATCCAGTTGCGAATCCTGCGTGCGGAAGTTGTCATGGATGGGTGTACGCTTGAAGATGCGTTGCTTTACCCCTTTGCGTTTGCCCATTTTATAGTAATACACTTGCAGGATAACGCTCACACTCTCCACGAAGAAGATGCCGCAAAGGATGGGCAGCAGCAGTTCTTTATGGATAATTACCGCACAAACGCCAATGATGCCGCCGATGGTTAGTGAACCTGTGTCGCCCATGAATACCTGTGCGGGGTAGGCGTTGTACCACAAGAAACCGATGAGGGCACCCACGAAGGCACACATGAACACCACCAGCTCTTGCGAACCCGGTATGTACATGATGTTGAGGTACGAGGCAAACTCGATGTGCGAACTGACATAGGCCAGGATGCCCAATGCCACGCCGATGATGGCCGAGTTGCCTGCGCACATGCCATCCATGCCATCGTTGAGGTTGGCACCATTCGAAACCGCCGTTACCACGATGATGGTCATCACGACAAACAATATCCAACCAGCCGCTGTCTTGTATTTGCCACACCAACGCATCACGCCCGCGTAATCCAAGTTGTGT
Source organism: Prevotellaceae bacterium (assembly GCA_028726625.1). Classification (GTDB taxonomy): domain Bacteria; phylum Bacteroidota; class Bacteroidia; order Bacteroidales; family Bacteroidaceae; genus Prevotella. Next base: position 16,945 of record JAQYPT010000034.1, read on the forward strand.
CCTTTGACGAACGGAATGGTGGTTTTGAGCGACTTGCGTGCATCAGTTCGGTGCTTGATAACCATCTCATGTCCTTGCTGCTCGATGGCTAAATTTTCGTTGATCTTGACATCTGGCGACGACCACAGTACCAGTCCGACAATCAATCCGATGCCCACCTGTCCCACAATTTTGTACTTTCCTTTCAGTCCTTCTTTGTTTTTGCGGAATATCTTGATGTAATCGTCCATGCCACCGAGGAACCCCAGCCAAAGAGTTGTCACGACCATGAGGATGAGGTAGATGTTTCTGAGTCGGCCCAGTAGCAGCACGGGGATGACAATGGCGGCAATGATGATGACACCACCCATGGAAGGAACGCCAATTTTGTTGACGCCAAAGGGGTCGATGGAGGCATCGCGCTGCGTCTCGGTGATTTGCTTTTTGCGCAGGTACTTGATGAATCGCTCACCAAACCAGGCCGAGATGACCAGCGAGAAGATGAGGGCAAGCAAGGCTCTGAAGGAGATGTAGCCCCATACGTGAGCCCCCGAGATGCCGTATTGCTCCAAGAATCTGAAAAGATAGTATAACATGCTGTGTGCTGTTTATTATGTTGTTCAATGACGATGTTACTGGGCAAAAATGTCGCGCAGCACTTCCTTATCGTCAAAATGATGTTTCACGCCCTTGATTTCCTGATACGTTTCGTGTCCTTTGCCTGCAACAAGAATCACGTCTTGCTTCTGTGCCAGCATGCAGGCCGTGCGGATGGCCTCCTTACGGTCAGCGATGGTCAGTACCTTTTTCTGGTCTTGCGCATCCAAACCCGCTAACATGTCGTTGATGATGTCTTGTGGATCTTCAAAACGAGGGTTGTCACTGGTGATGATAACCTTGTCACTGAGCTGCACAGCCTGCTTCGCCATGAGTGGACGTTTGCCCTTGTCACGGTTGCCTCCGGCACCACAAACGGTGATGATATGCCCCTTGCCGTCGACTTCGTGTATGGCCAAGAGCACGTTTTTCAATGCGTCGGGCGTATGAGCGTAGTCTACGATGGCCGTAAACCCTTCGGGCGACTGCAACGTGTCCATGCGCCCGTTGACGGTGTGCAGGGTGCTCATGGCGATGAGTGTCTCTTCGCGTTGCTTGCCCAACATGCGTGCGGCACCGTAAACGGCCAGTAGGTTGCTGACATTGAACTTGCCCGTGAACTGCACGCCAACCTCCTGACCGTCAATCTCCAGGTACATTCCCTGAAAATGGCATTCGATGATGCGCGCTTTGAAGTCGGCCATCGACTGGATGGAGTAGGTCTTGACGTTGGCTTTGGTGTTCTGCACCATCACCATGCCGTTCTTGTCGTCAGCGTTGGTGATGGCAAAAGCCGACTTGGGTAGGCCGTCAAAGAATGATTTCTTGGCGTTGCGGTAGTTCTCGAAGGTTTTGTGATAATCCAAGTGGTCGCGTGTAAGGTTGGTGAAGATGCCTCCCGTGAAGGTAAGTCCGCCGATTCGCTTCTGTGCAATGGCGTGTGACGAACACTCCATGAATACATATTCGCAGCCGGCAGCCAGCATTTTGGCTAACAATTCGTTGAGTTCAATAGGATCGGGGGTGGTGTGGTCGGCAGGAATCTCCTGCTCTTCGATAAAATTGCAGACCGTAGAAAGCAGTCCACACTTGTGACCTAACTTTCTGAATAGATTATATAATAAGGTGGCAACGGTGGTCTTTCCGTTGGTACCTGTGACACCTACCAGCTTGAGGTGTTTGGAAGGATCGCCAAAAAAGCGGGTAGCAACTTTCCCTACTTCATCTTCTGTCGATTTCACCACCGCGTAGGTGACGTTTGGTTGTGGCTGTTGTGGCGCTGCTTCACATAAGATAGCGGCGGCTCCCAGCTCTATCGCTTTAGGTATGTATTGATGACCGTCTACCTGAGTGCCCTTGATGGCTACGAACAGGTTGCCCTCTTTTACTTTGCGGGAGTCGATTTCCACGCCTGTGATGTTGACATTGGCTTCGCCGATGATGGCAGATGTCTTGATGCCTTGAATCAATTCACTGAATGTCATATAGGTAATTTCTTATAAATGTTACTGTAGTTTATTGCCAAATCTATTGCAATGTCAGGTGACATACATCGCCTTTCTTGATGCTATGGCCTGGTTCCAGACTCTGACTGGTTACCTTTCCACGTCCGTCTAGCTTGACTTTTACGCCTCTGCTCTCCAAGATGTAGACGGCATCACGTGCACCCATTCCCTCAACGTTGGGGATGAACTTGTGCCCATGCACCTTTACTTTCCTGAGTTTTACAACCGTATTGTTCTGTATTTCAGCTGAACCCCAGATAGGATTGCCCTTGGTGTATGAGCCTGACCAATCTTGATTGGCATTAATTCCCAAATGGCTCAGTACATAGTTGGCTGCGAGGACATTGCCATTTTTTACATCTGGCAACAAAATCGATGTGGAATCTTTGGCGTCTTTTACGTCAAGTTTGAGGTCTTGAGCCATAATTCCCTCTGAAATGTGATGAAACACAACACCACTCATACCACCCCCTGATGCGGGAAGTCCCGACTTCTGGATGCAAACGATGCAGCTGTAGCGAGGCTTGTCGGCGGGGAAATAGCCAGCAAAACTCAGCAAGTAGTTGGTTCGTCCTACCTTATATCCACCCGAACCCTGTGAGATTTGTGCCGTACCAGTTTTGCCGGCCACCTTGAAGGATGGTGATCCGGCCTTCTTGCCCAGTCCTTGGCTGACCACATGTTCAAGAATGGTTTGAATTTCGCCTAGCGTTTTGGGCTTGCATATCTGTGAACGGAGTACTTTGGGCGGGAACTCTATTAGCACTTCTCCATTTTTTACCACCTTTTTTACAAAGCGCGGTTGCATCATCTTGCCGTTGTTGGCGATGGCATTGTAAAACGTGATCATGGAAATGGGTGGAATTTGCGTTTCGTATCCGATGCTCATCCAGGGCAAAGCAGTCTTGCTCCAGTTGAGCCATTGGCCTCGTTTGTTTTTCTTGGGCAGACGGATGACGGCAGGAGATGAACCAACTAACGGGATGTTAAGGTTGTCCGCCAAGCCTGTTCGATAGATTCCCCGCACGAATTTCTCGGGATAATCTTTATAGTTGTCATCGATAATGCGACTAACACCGATGTTGGAACTGTATAAAAGAGTCTGTGGAAGCGTTAACAAACCATAGCCGCCCCTACGCCAGTTGTGGTCTTTCATGTGTCTGCCATACATCGGCCAAACGCCACCAGCAGTCTCTACTCTGGCCGTGGTGTCCACAACGCCGTCATCAAGTGCTGTCATAATCGATGCAACTTTAAACACAGATCCAGGTTCCAGCAGGTCGCTGACGGCATGATTCTTTACTTCTCGGTATTCACCATCAAAGCATTTCTCCATGTTGACGATGGCCTTGATGTCGCCAGTAGCCACCTCCATGACCAGCGCCACGCCAACATTTCCGTTGATTTTCTTCAACTCGTCGATGACAGCTCTTTCAGCAAGGTCTTGCATGCCAACGTCAATGGTTGTGACAATGTCTGCTCCATCGACAGGAGGTGTGTCCATGATGTCAAGAAACTTATTAAGCACCTTGCGACGATGCACGATGCCATTCTTCCCACGGAGAATGGAGTCGTAGGACAACTCAAGTCCAAACCGCGCCGTGTCTTTAGCTCCATACATGGCACCCACGGTTCTACCAGCCAGTGAACCATAGGGGCGTTGTCGCGCATTGAATTCTTCGTAGTGGAAACCACTGGAATATTTAGAAAGATTGAACAACGGCAACGCTTTCACATCTGTGAAAGTATTGTAGTCGATGCGCTTTTTCCAGATAGGCCAGTGGCGGCTTTGTTTCTTTCTTCCCTCTTCCAATTCGGCTCTAAATGCGCTGGCAGGCTTTTCTGGAAAGATGGTTGCCAGACCTTGACAGATAGAGTCAATCTTCTCATCCCATAGCGTGTCTGTTTTTGACTCATGCAAGGTTTTGAAGTCCATGTACACCTTGAACTCGGGTAATGAACTTGCCATGAGTTCACCATTGCTGCTAAGAATGTTGCCTCGCATAGGTTTGATGTCTACGCTATCACGCTTTACGCGATTAGCCACTTTGGTCCAATAATCGCGCTTGGCTGTCATGATGTAGATTGTTTTACCAACCACGGCAAGTGCTATCAGTGTCATCATGATGGCGATGGCACTGTAGCGAGGCATTATCTTTTTATAATCAAACTTATTCATTCTGCAGGAACGGTGATGATGTAAGGTGGTTGGTTTGCTATTTTGAGGATGCTGTCCTTATTGTTCTTCAACATTTCGAGCACGTTGCTCTCTCTGCTCTTTTCCGTCAGTTGGCTACTGGTAGACAATGCTTTGTATCTAGCATCTTGCAACTCTTTCTGTAACTGGTCAATTTTAATGAGGTTTTGCTGCACACTGTATCGGTTTGAAATGTAGATGATAATGAAAAAGGTGATGAGCAGTACGACCCAGATTTGTTTGCGGATGGTGGAAGTGGTCAAGATGTCACCGCCAAGAATCTTCTTCAATGTGAAATTCTTGGACAGTGGAGCCTCTCCTTCTCTGGCTTGCTCTAGGATTGCTTCCTTGAGTGTAGGACCCTCATCTGCAACTTCCTTTTGGTTGGTCGCAGATTCTTCCGGTTGTTTTCCTTCTGAAACCGACAAGATGGGTTTTGATTCTTTGTCAATATCTTCTTTTTTCATTACTTCTTTTCAGCGATTCTTAACTTCGCACTTCTGCTTCTTGGGTTTCGTTGCTGCTCATCCTCTGCTGGCACAATCACTTTTTTGTTGATCAGTGTGAATGGAGTTGTTATCTTTCCGAAGAAATCTTGCGTCATTTTTCCCTCCACATTGCCTGTCTTCATTATGTTTTTGACAATTCGATCTTCCAGAGAATGGTAGGTAATGACAGACAATCTGCCTCCAGGTTTGAGCAGTTGCATGGCACCTTCAAGCATTTCTTTTAGGGATTCCATCTCGTGATTCACCTCGATGCGCAGGGCTTGGAATAGCTTAGCCATGTCTTTCTTTTCTCGTTCTCTCTTGAACAGGGGTGCTGTGGCTTGAATGAAGTCCTGTGTGGTCACAATCATCTTCTCGGTTCGCGCTTTCACCAGGAGCGAGGCGATGCGTCGAGCGTTTCTCAATTCTCCATAGAGGTAGAACACATCGGCAAGGCGTTCTTCGCTGTATGTGTTCACGATGTCGGCAGCCGTGATGCTCGCCGTTTTGTTCATGCGCATGTCGAGGGGTGCGTCGAAGCGGAAAGAGAACCCCCGACTTTCGTCATCAAAATGATGACTGGACACGCCTAAGTCGGCTAATAGTCCGTCAATCTGCTCTATTTCGTAGTATCGCATCCAGTTCTTGAGGTGTCTGAAGTTTGAGCGTACAAACGTAAAGTTGTCTTGTTGCAGCAGTTCATTGCCCCTTTGATGGACGTTTTTCTCTGCATCCAGATCCTGATCGAAGCTGAACAAGTGGCCATTTTCCCCCAGTTGGCGCAGAATCTGCATGGAGTGGCCGCCGCCTCCGAAGGTTACATCCACGTAAATCCCATCGGGTTGGATGTTCAATCCCTCAACGCTCTCTTGTAAGAGAACCGGCACATGGTATGTTTCTGCTGTCTTGATACTCATTTTTATTCAGTCTCTTTGGCTGGCTCCGAGCCTTTGCTCATGATTTCTTGCAGGGCCTTGCCGAATTCCTCTGGTTGCATGAAAGGACTCTCTGTCAAGTCGTTGCTCCACATCTCTATGGTGTCGTCCATGCCAATGAATTTCACGGTCTGTTCGATGTTCGCCATCTTCAGATAGCGCTTTGGTATCAATAAACGCCCGTTGGCATCGAGTGACAATAGTTCAACGTCGGAAACAAACTGACGGAAGATGAGCTGTTCTTGTGCATTCCAGCGTGAAAGACGTTTTCTCAAGGTGTCTAACTGAGTGTTCCACACGGATTCAGGATAGAGGGTCAGGCACGATTGGAACACATCTTTCCGCAGAACGAGACTCTCTTCGCCTGCTCCTTGCAGTATCTTTCTGAACGTTGCCGGCAAGAACACTCTGCCCTTGGCGTCAACCTTTGCTTCTATATTTCCAAAAAATCGCATGTGTACCTCTTTATATACAAATCAATATTTGTTGTCAAAGATACATATTTTTCCCCACATTTCCCCACTTTCATCCTTAAAATGATAATAAAATCGTATTTTTAGTTTATTTAACGTATTTTGCGTCCCTCGACTTCTCGATTCGATGGTCTGATTTCTCGCAGGTCATCCTACCTGAAAGGGTATCTGTAACTTCATGGAAACATCTGTTTCTTCGTGTGACAACGGGATAACAGATGAGATAATTTTTCAACATTTTTACATAAAAAAGCGGCATATTACAAAAAGTTATGTTATTTTTGCAAAGAAAGTTTTTTGACCTAAATGAATGACGAAACAAAGAAAACCATAGACATCGATGACATCTTGCGCAGTAAACTAGGCGACAAGGCTAAATATGTTCCACATTTTGCAACCCGTTGGCTCAAGAAGATTACCCATCAAGATGAAGTGAATCAATTTCTTTGGGAAAGCAAAGACTTGACAGGAGTTGATTGGCTTGAAGCGTGTGTCCAATATCTGGATGTCTCCTTGGAGGTCAAAGGTAGGGAAAATCTGCCAAATCAACAAGACGGTCGACTATACATCTTCGCATCAAATCATCCGCTAGGTGGTGCTGACGGGGTCGCTTTGGGCGCTATTATCGGCCGACATTATGGTGGCCGCATCAAATACCTGTTGAATGATTTGTTGATGAACCTGCCGGGACTGCGCCCTTTAGGTATCGGCATCAACAAAACTGGTAAGCAAAGTCGCAATTTCCCCGCAATGGTGGATGCGGCCTTCCAAAGTGACAACCACATCATCATGTTCCCAGCCGGCCTTTGTTCACGTAAAATCAATGGTCAAATTCGTGACATTCCCTGGAAGAAAACCTTCATTACCAAGAGTGTTGAATATCAGAGAGACGTGGTGCCTATTCATTTTGAGGGGCGAAACTCAGACCGGTTTTATCGTATCGCCAATATCTGTAAGGCCCTGAAATTGAAGTTTAATGTAGCAATGCTGTTCTTAGTGGATGAAATGTATCGCAACAGACACAAGCCATTCCGCGTTATGATAGGCAAACCGATACCTTGGCAGACCTTTGACAAGCGTAAGAATGCGCAGCAATGGGCGCAGTATGTACAAAATAAAGTATACCAACTGCAACCAACACAAACAGCAGAATAGAGATAACTGAAATATCAATCAAGCGTTGAGAGATCTTATTTGAGAGAATCCCATACTCGCAATGAATGGTCCTTCTTCGTCAATCCTCTAAGAAACCATGCAAGAAGAGATTATCCAGCCCATCGATAGGGAGCTGTTGAAAGCTGAATTGACGCCTGAGAAGCGGCTCCGGATGACGAACAAAAGCCACAACAAAATTTTCGTGGTCACAGCCCATGACTCACCCAACGTGATGAAGGAGATTGGACGATTGCGCGAAATAGCCTTCCGTACCGCTGGCGGAGGCACCGGAAAGTCCATGGATATCGATGAATTCGACACTTGCGACAACTGTTACAAACAGCTGATTGTGTGGAATCCCGAAGCGGATGAGATTATCGGAGGTTATCGGTATCAGTACGGTTCCAACTGGGAATTGGACGACAATGGGCAGCCTAAGTTGGCCACCAGCCACCTTTTCCATTTCTCCGATAAGTTTCTTCAAGACTACATGCCCTATACCGTAGAGCTTGGAAGGTCTTTCGTAGCGCTGGAATATCAAAACGTGCGCCGCAATACCAAAAGCATCTTCGCCTTGGACAACCTGTGGGATGGCCTCGGAGCACTGACCGTTCTCAATCCTAATCTCAAGTATTTCTTCGGTAAGATGACGATGTACCCTTCTTATATCCGCAGGGGACGTGACATGATTTTGTATTTTTTGAAGAAACATTTTGACGATAAGGATCATCTTATCGTGCCGAGAAATCCTTTGGAGTTACAGGAAGATCCCAAAGAATTGGAAAAGTTGTTCTCTGAAACGGATTTCAAGTCAGATTACAGAATCCTCAACAGAGAGATACGGCAATTGGGATACAACATCCCTCCCTTGGTTAATGCCTACATGGGGTTAAGTCCTACGATGAAACTGTTTGGCACAGCCATCAACAATGGGTTCGGTGATGTGGAAGAAACGGGAATCCTGATTTCGGTAGACGAGATATTGGAGGACAAACGTGTGCGCCATATCGATAGTTTCATCAAGGAGCATCGCGAGTCGCTTGAAATCACTTCGGGCGTCAACAACATCATTTACAAGGAAAACAACAACAAGTCATAAGCAGCCAAAAGTTACAATTAGTAGTGACTGGCACGCGCATGCTTGTTCATCTGCACCATCTTCAATAGTCAGAATCTGCATGATTAAAACTGTAGGAGGTGGCGTATACATTTAGCTAATTCACTATTATTAACTAACAAGAACCAACAGACATGAGAAAAATTTCAATGGCATTACTGGCTTTCGCCGGCATTTTTGGCATGATGTCCTGTACGAAAACTGACAATGCAACAACAGAAGACCTGACAAACTATGTCGAGCCACGCATCGGAACGGCGCACTGTCGTTATTTCCACATGGCTCCCGGTGCCTTACCTTTCGGCATGGCCAAGCCCGGACCATCAACCAATGGACATTATGGGAATAAGTCTGGCTGGGAGGCTACGGGTTATGATTATCGTGACAACAGCATCGAGGGATTCCCCTGTCTGCACGAGTTCCAGATTGGAGGCATCACGTTGATGCCCACCGTGGGCAAGTTGTTCACCGTACCTGGCGACACTGTCATGACGGACGAGCGTAAAGGCTACCGCTCACGCTTCTCGCACGATGATGAAGTGGCCACGGCTGGCTACTACTCTGTACTACTCAAGGACTACAATGTCACGGCCGAAATGACAGCCACCACGCGTGTTGCCTTCCAACGTTACACCTTCCCGGCCAGCAAGGAGAGCCGCATCCTCTTTGATATCGGTAACCGCCAGGGCGAAAGTGGTGCCGTGAAGGATGCCTCAGTACAGATTAAGGATAACGGAACCGTAGTCGAAGGCTGGGTGATCACCCTGCCTGAGTATGTAAAGAAATACCAGCCGGGCGCCGAAGTCCCCTTGTATTTCCATGCCGTTGTCGACAAGAAACCTGTTGGGGTAGGTACTTTCAACGGCGAAACCGTTAAAGCTGACTCGCTGTCCACTACGGGTTTGGGCGCGGGTGCTTATCTGACGTTCGAGACAACTGATCAGGAAAAGATTACCGTAAAGGTGGGTGTGTCCTACACTTCGGTGGAGAACGCCCGTAAGAACCTTGAGGCTGAAGCGCAGGACTTGGCTTTTGACGAGGCTAAGAAGCAGTCGCATGAGGCTTGGAACGAGTATTTGAGCCGCATTGCGGTTGAAACAACGAACAAGGATGATAAGGTGAAATTCTACACAGGATTGTATCATGCCATCTTGGGTCGTGGCATTGCCAGCGATGTCAATGGTGCCTATCCTAAACACGACGGTACGATAGGACAGATTGAAATGAAGGACGGAAAGCCAGCTTTCAACCTCTACAATACGGATGCCATGTGGGGAGCACAGTGGAATCTCAACCAAGTATGGATTATGGCTTACCCAGAACACATGTCAGACTTTATCAGCAGTCATCTGCAGGTGTTCAAAGACAGTGGATGGCTGGGCGACGGACTGGCCAATAGCCGTTATGTATCGGGCGTGGGAACCAATCAGTTGAGCTTGATGATTGCAGCGGCTTATGCTTGTGGAATCCGTGATTTCGATGTGAATCTTGCCTACGAGGCCTGCCGCAAGAACGAGTTGGATGGTGAGAACCGACCATTTGGTGCTGGAAAGACAGATACCAAACTCTTTGTAGAACACGGTTATGTGCCACATCAGGACACGGGTGAAGGATCAGACGAAATGTTCATGTTCTCTGCTTCGCACACCTTGGAGTATGCTTTTGGCTCATGGGCTACCGCACAGATGGCCAAAGCGTTGGGAAAGACAGACGACTATAAGAAGTTGATGGATCTTTCCAAGGGCTGGGAACGCATCTATGACACGTCAACCAATTTTGTTCGTCCGAAGAAGGCCGATGGCAGCTTCATTGAGAATTTTGACCCGATGCAGGTATGGCGCGGCTTCCAGGAAGGCAACGCTTGGCAGTACACGTTCTATGCGCCGCACGATGCCAAAGCGTTGGTGGCTAAGGTGGGTGCCGAAGAGTTCAACAACCGTTTGGACAGCATCTTCACCCAATCGCAGAAGCTCATCTTCAGCGGCGGTACCGAGGTGGGTGCTTTCGCTGGATTGAAGACGCTTTACAACCAAGGCAATCAACCTTGTCTGCACATCTCATGGATGTTCAACGAGGCCGGCAAGCCATCGCACACCCAGAAGTGGGTGCGTGCCATCTTGGACGAGTTCTATGGCACAGACGGCATCCATGGCTACGGCTACGGACAGGATGAAGACCAGGGTCAGTTGGGTGCTTGGTTCGTACAGTCGTCTATCGGCATGTTTGATGTCAAGGGACTCACAGCCGAGCAACCGTCCTTTGGTTTAGGCAGTCCTTTGTTCGACAAGATTACCATTCGTCTGAACAAGGATTATTATCCTGGCAAACAATTCGTTATTCAGGTGAAGGACAACAGCAAGGACAATATCTACGTGCAAGAGTACAAACTCAATGGAGATGTGCTGAACAGTACCTACCTGCCTTTTGCTACCTTTGCCAAAGGTGGAAAGTTAGAGGTGACAATGGGTAACACGCCCAAGGATAAATACTAAGAAATGTAAATATATTTCACATTTTATTTGGAAGTATAAATAACATTCAAAATCTCAAGAAAACGTGCATGGCTACTCAAAATTTGACAGTTATGCACGTTTTCTTTTTCTTCATAACTTCTTCATATTCAAAGTTTTAGCTATCCTCCTTTGCAACGTTGATATCGTTCACATATCATAGCGTTATTAACTCATGGAGATAAGTGGCTTATCTCCGTAACTTTGTTGCCTCATCTCCATGGGTTAGTCGCCTTATCTCCATGAGTTAACAAAAGCACCTAAATGACGCAAGGCAAACAAAAGCAAATTGTCAAGAATTTTACCAATTCTTTTTCTTCTTTATCCCTATGGGCTATAACTCAAAGTTTTTTATGTAATTTTAGAATAGCTTTCTTAGTTCTTTATAATAAGGACTTTGGGAGAATTATCCGATTTTGAGGTAATGACTTGGCAACCGTGCCATTTGCAGCGTTCTGCTATGAATTTGCGTTCTTGGCAAGTCTTTTCAAACACAAAAGAACTTCTTTCTCTCGAAATACCCAATATTTTTTTGTACCTTTGCTAGGTAATTCGCATATGACGAATATGAAATATACATAAAAAAAAGGACAAGAAAATGGCAAATATAATATCTCTATTCTCAGGCTGTGGTGGATTGGATTTAGGTTTCGAGCAGGTTGGGGATTATACTACTGTATGGGCAAATGATTTCAAGCATGAAGCTTGCGTGACTTTTAGAAATCATTTTGGAGATGTTATAGTTGAAGGAGATATAGAACAAATTGACCCATATAATAATCCAACTATACCAGACTGTGATTTGGTGTTGGGGGGATTTCCGTGCCAAGACTTTAGTATCATATGGAAACAGCCTGGTTTGAATGGAGAACGTGGTAATCTATACAAGAGTTTTTTGCGTTTTGTGGATGCAAAAAAACCAAAGGCATTTGTTGCCGAAAATGTCAAGGGTATCTTAACCGCAAATAGAAAAAAAGCAATAGAGCAAATAATTAAAGACTTTCAAAATATTGAACCTGGCTATATAGTAAAGCCACGCCTTTATAATTTTGCAGAATATGGAGTTCCTGAATACAGAGAACGTGTCCTAATTGTCGGCATTAGAGTTGATACCGGATTTAATTTTGAACATCCAAAGCCTACGCATGGTACAACGGAAGGATTAAAACCATTAGTTACTGTTGGGGATGCTTTTAAAGGCGTTGAAGATGTTAATGCAAATAATGAGCCTATTCGTTGTACTGAAAGAACAAAAAAAATTATCAGCCTAATTTCCGAAGGTGGCAATTTTACTGATATTCCACAAGATAGCCCATATTATGTAAAAGGCATGATTAGCCATGTTTATAGGCGCGTACATTTGGGAGAACCATCAAAAACTATAATTGCTGCTGGTGGAGGTGGAACTTGGGGGTATCATTACCCAGAAAATAGACCACTCACCAATAGAGAACGTGCAAGAATACAGTCCTTCCCAGATGACTTTGTTTTTTATGGAAATACAACGGAGGTTCGTAGACAAATAGGGAATGCTGTACCTCCTGTTGGCGTTCATGCAATAGCAGAAGCTCTTAAACCTCTTTTTTTAGGAGAATATGAAAGGGTTGATTTAGAGAGAGAATTAGAATCTTTGAGAAATATGAAATTCAGTGAAAGATACCAATTAATACTAAAATAGTGATGGAATTGCTTTTAACTAAAAATCCTATCATTAATTCGTTACATGCTAATTGTATTAATGATTATACCTCAAAATATTTTGAGACTGCTACTCAATTGAATATAGCAACAGGTTTCATATCTAACGAATCCATTGCTGAATTAAGGCGATTGATTGAATATAGAAAACACACATTAAATCTGTCGCTATTTATTGGTATGAATTATATTGATGGTTTTACTAAATTACAATATGATGCGGTCAAAGAACTGGGAGAAAACCTAATAAAAAATGGCTTAGGCAATGTGTATGTTTCCCCTAAAGCTTTGTTTCATGGTAAAATGTATTCTTTCTTAAAAGACGATGAATGTTTAGGTGCTTTTGTTGGTTCGTCAAATTTGGGCAGTTTCATTGGAACATCTCAAAAGTTAATAGAATCAGATGTGTTTTTTGAGGCTGACAGTGGTATTGGCATTCATAACAGGATAGTAGAGATAACCAACATTTTAGGAGAATCAATATCTGATGCTAAACCAATAGAAAATTTCAAAGAACCTACAACTGCACTATTGGATGGTTTTGAATATGTAGAAAAAATGAATAAGGAAGAAACAGCACAATGCCTATTAAAAGGTTCTCAAAATGTGGTGAAAATTCCTTTGAAAACTGAGGGTAAATCCAATCTTAACGCATATTTTGGAGCAGGAAAAGTGAAAGGTAGATTCAGCAGAAGAGATTATTATGAAGTTGAAATAATTATTAGTACTAAGATTCCAAATCGATCGCTTCTGCCAAGTAAAGAAGATGGAAATTTTACCGTTATAACAAATGATGGTTATAAATTCGAATGTGCTCGACAAGGAGATTATGGAAAAAATTTCCGTTCTGCTCATGATTTGAAAATATTGGGTCGATTGATAAAAGGACAAATGGAAAATGCAGGTGTTCTTAAGTTAGGAGATAAGGTAACAGACGAAACTTTAAGGAAGTTCGGAAAAAGTTTCTTGGTCTTAACTCAATCTGTAGATAAGGATTTTTGGATTTTAACTCTTGAGTAATATGACTTATCTCGAAACATATACAACTTCTCTGAATAATTCATCGTTATCAGACTCTATTACCACTACAGCCAAATCTGTTGTAAGTAATATTGAAAACAAATTCAATTTTACAGAGCCATTAACAGGATTGTTATTGGGTAATGTCCAGAGTGGAAAAACAGGTCAAATGTTGGGAGTAATTTCTCACTTAGCAGATAAAGGGTACCGTATATTTCTACTCTTGACAACTGATAATATTGATTTACAGAGACAAACATATAATCGAGTAAAGAGTGCTTTAACATCATTTACTGTACTGTCAGAAAGTGATGTTGTATTATTTAATCCACATAATCTTGTTAAGCCAATAGTAATCGTCCTTAAAAAGAACACAAGTGTATTACGGAAATGGGGAAATTTATTAGCTACATCTCAACTTAATACAGGGTTGTGTTTAACAATATTTGATGATGAAGCGGATGCAGCAAGTTTAAATACTTTAGTAAACAAGAATAGAACAAGTACCATAAATAAACATTTGCAAAAAATTAAAGACACAGCTTCATCTTCACTCTATTTAGAAGTTACTGCTACGCCACAATCAATTATATTACAAACTGTAATGTCTGGTTGGAAACCAGCATTTATTAGTTATTTTAAACCGGGTAAAGACTATTTGGGTGGAAATTTCTTTTATTCAAATCCAACCTCGTATTGCATAAGATTCACATCTGAGGATGAATTAGATGAAATTAGCGAAGATGGGGATATTTTATGCCCAGAAGGATTAAGAAAAAGTATTGTATCTTTTTTAGTTGTATGTGCGTATAAGAAAATCAAAGGCGAGACTAATTGTAACTTTATGATTCATCCTAGTGTACGAATATCCATTCATAAGAAATTTGTGGAATGCGTGCAAGAGTATTTGAATTTATTACAACAATCTATCTCCGATACGGGATTCCTTGATCAGTTAAAAGAAACATGGACTGATTTACAAAAAACAAAGCCAGATTTACCACATTATGACGATATATATGAACAAATTATTGAGATTTTAGATAATACACTGGTTTGTGTTATTCCCCTTAATTCTAAGAGTTTTATATGTAGAGATTCTAACAATCCAGACGCATTAGATTTATCAAAAGGATTTAATATCGTTGTTGGAGGTAACACTTTAGGACGTGGGATTACATTCCCCCATTTACAGACAGTGTATTATTGTCGTTCTTCCAAAACGCCACAAGCTGACACATTTTGGCAACATTCAAGAATTTTCGGGTACGATAGAGAAAAAGAATTAGTTAGAATTTATATACCAAGAACATTACATTCTTTATTTGTTTCATTGAATGAAGCTAATGAAATTCTAATCAAACAAATAGAAAATGGAATAGAAAATATACAAATCATTTATCCCAATGGAATAAAGCCTACAAGAAAGAATGTGCTTGATAATCAGTATTTAAATATGATTGTGGGAGGTGCTAATATGTTTGCTAACAATCCTATATCTCATTACACTAAAGATATTGATAGTATCGCAGAACAATATATTAACACAGAATATTCTGATGTTTCAGCAGAAATACTAATCAAAATATTAAAACTGACAGGCAGTTCTGTGCATTCAGATTTTGATAGCAACAAATATATTGCTTGTATTAAAACTCTTCAAGAAAAACGACCAACGATAAAATGCCGTCTAATTGTTAGAACTAATCGTGACATAAGTAAGGGTACAGGAACATTGTTATCTCCTACAGACAGACAGTTAGGAGATAGCTTTAAAAATGATATGATACTAACTATTTATCGTGTAAATGGTTCTACTAATAAAGGATGGGATGGTTCTCCTCTTTGGATTCCCAATATAAAATTTCCAGACGGTGTATGTTTTTATAACATTGATGAATAATAACTTTTTAGAAAAATCGCCTTTATAACATATATACTATGGCAAAGGCTATTTTTATTATGGCTGGTTCTATAAATTACCACCGTAAATGCTTTACAATTTATCAAATGATGGGCAAAGATATGCCATTGATTTTCTGATAAATCTCCAACGCATACACATCGGTCATGCCACTGATATAATCGATGACTGCCATGATGCGTGTTTCAAGGTCGGGGCTTTGTATATCGTATTGGCTACTAAAACGGCGGAGGAGCTGTTGCGAATAAAACCGTTCGGGATTTACTGCGGCTTCAATCATCGTTTCCATCAGCGTTTGCATAATTTTATAACCAGCTAACTCTACATCCAACACGGGCTTGCTGTGATAAATGCGCTGATATGAAAGTGCTGAACAATGTTTGTAGGCCTGACGTTGCGTTTCGTCAATGTGGTCGATGAGGCTCCCTTCGAACGTTCCATTCAAGATTGCCTCCTCGTTTGCCACGAAGGCTTCAACGCATTTGTTTTCCAGTTTGCCAACGGCACAAGCTCGCATATACACAACCTTTTCGTTGTTATCGGTAAGTCCCTCGTCCGCTATACGCTGTTTGATGTGCCTTTGTGTTTCTTCATCAAAGAAGCCCATCAGCAAATGTGCAGTTTCTTCAAAAGAAAGAATCTTGAGCTTATGGGCATCTTCAATATCCATAATCTCATAACAAATATCATCTGCGGCTTCTACCAAGTAAACCAAAGGATGCCGTGCATAGCGTATCGGTTCGCCTGGTTGTGAAAGTTTCGTTATTTTTAACTCGTCTGCCACCTTTATATATGTTTCCTCTTCGCTGGAGAAAAAGCCAAATTTGCCGTGATTTCCTGCTAAACTGCTGGCAAAGGGATACTTTACAATACTTGCCAAGGTGGCATATGTCATGACAAACCCACCGATACGTCTGCCGTTGAAACGATGAGTAAGTAATCGGAATGCGTTGGCATTGCCCTCAAAGTGGGTGATATCATCCCAAAAACGTTTGCTTAAACGTGATTGTAAGTAATTTCCAGCTCCTTCGGTGAAAAAAGTTTGTATGGCTCGTTCACCACTATGACCGAATGGAGGGTTCCCCATGTCATGCGCCAAGCATGCGGCACTCACGATGGTACCGATTTGTTCAAACAAGGTTCCACGCAATTCGGGGTGCCTTTCGCAAAGCAAAGTGGAGACATCCATTCCTAAAGACATACCGACAGAAGCCACTTCCAGAGAATGAGTCAGACGGTTGTGGACAAAGATAGACCCCGGTAGCGGAAAGACTTGCGTTTTGTTTTGCAGACGCCGAAATGGCGCAGAGAAGATGAGGCGGTCGTAATCACGCTTAAATTCCGACCGATCGTCATGACGCTCGGCATGTTTTAGCTCTTGTCCGAAGCGTTTGTTAGAAATTAGAGTTTGCCACTTCATAGCACAAAAGTACAAGTAATTTGTGTAATTTGGTTCTTTTTAAGGATAAAAATGCCACATTATGGCGATTATTCGTTATTTTTGCATCTTATAATCAGCATCATACGAAGTAGAACCACTTGAGTGATGGCATGATTTTCAGATTAAACGAACAACGAATGAGATGATACAGATAAAAGTTATCAACAAAGGACACCAGCCTTTACCAACCTATGCGACAGCACAAAGTGCTGGCATGGATTTGCGAGCAAACATAGAAGCTCCGCAGATCTTAAAACCTATGGAGCGCAAACTCATAGCTACGGGGTTGTATATCGCACTGCCCGAAGGCTATGAGGCACAGATACGGCCACGCAGTGGACTGGCTCTGAAACATGGCATAACTGTATTGAACACACCAGGAACAATCGATGCCGATTATCGAGGTGAGATAATGGTGCTGTTAGTGAACTTCTCTGACAAGGAGTTTGTTATCAACGATGGTGAGCGCATCGCCCAAATGGTGATTGCGCGACACGAACAAGGGCATTTCGTTGAAGTGGAGGTGCTCGATGAGACCGAACGTGGAACGGGAGGCTATGGCCACACGGGTGTGAAATAGGCAAGCGTCAACATGATGAAGCAAAACTTGAAAATTTGTTTGAATCCCATTCTTTGCTGTTTGCTTGTGGGCTGGATGCTGATGGGTTTGGCCTTGCCAGCTTGGGCACAGGAGCCGAAAGACAAACCGCTGACCGAAGCGGATTTGAAGAAAATGCTGTTTGAGGACAAGCAGTCACAATACCACTATCTCTTTCTTGAGGCTGTTAGTCAACTGAATGCCGATAAGCTGGAGTTGGCAGATAGTTTACTGCACCAGTGCT
Source organism: Prevotellaceae bacterium (assembly GCA_028726625.1). GTDB lineage: Bacteria > Bacteroidota > Bacteroidia > Bacteroidales > Bacteroidaceae > Prevotella. The sequence goes on from JAQYPT010000034.1 coordinate 34,826, forward strand.
TGACCTTCCATCCACAGGGAGCCGAAGCTTATTATGCGCAGGGACGCTTGTTGGCCCAACAAAAAAAAGATACGCTGGCACTGGAGAAGTTCGAAAAGGCGGCTGCCTTGCAACCGGAAAACAGTTATTACCAAGAGCGGGTGGCGCAATATTACATCGGAACGGGTGCTTTCGACAAGGCCATCGCTGCCTACGAGCGTCTGTATGAAAACAATCACCAGCGCACGGATGTGCTCAGCATCTTGGGACAGTTGTACAATCAGCAGAAAAATTACGGCAAGATGTTTTCTGTTTTGGAGCGTATTGAGCAGGCTGAAGGAACCAATGAGGAACTTACGCTTTCGAAAATGAGCGTTTATGAGATGATGGGTGATAAGGATGCGGCCTGCAAAACCTTGCAACAACTGGCCGACAGTCATCCCAATGACGTGAACTACAGGGTGATGCTGGGCAATTGGCTCATGCAGCATGGCGGACAAAAGAAGGCTTATAAACTGTTTACCCAGGCTGTGGAAGAGGAGCCCGATAACGGCTTTGTACTGGCATCGCTATACGATTATCATAACCAGGTGGGCGACAAAGAGAAGGCAATCGCGTTGAGAGACCGCATCTTGATGAGTAAGGACACGGAGGTTCAGACCAAGATGACGATGCTACAGCAAGTGATTCGGGACAATGAAGACAACAAGCGCGACAGTACCGAGGTGCTCAATCTGTTCAAGCGCATGATGAAAGTTCATCCTAAAGATGCTGACGTTGCCTCCTTGGCAGCTGCCTACATGAGTTTGAAGAAGATGCCGCAAGACACGGTGATGGCAGCCTTGCAACACGTTATTGACATTGCGCCCGATAATTCGCCCGCCCGATTGCAGTTGTTGCGCATGTATCTGCCCGGAAAAAACTGGCAGAAAATCATCGCCCTTTGTGAAGAAGGCGCGCAGTTCACGCCCGATGAGATGGCTTATTATTACTACATGGCTTGGGCCCATGTGCAGCAAGATGAGCAACCCAAGGCCATTGATGCTCTTAAACGAGGCGTGAGTACCATCAACGCCAAGAGCGATACCGAACTGGTGAGCGAGTTTTATTCCATGATGGGCGATTTGTTGCACCAGCAAGGCGACCAACAGGGGGCTTTTGCGGCCTACGACAGTTGTCTGCAATGGAAGGATGACAACATTGCCTGCTTGAATAATTATGCTTATTTTCTAAGTGAAGATGGTCAGAATTTGAAGCGGGCAGAGCAAATGAGTTATAAAACGGTGACGGCATCGCCTAACAATGCGACGTATCTGGACACCTATGCGTGGATACTGTTCATGCAAGAGCGATACACAGAGGCAAAGTTGTACATCGATCAGGCACTGAAAAATGATACCGACTCCGTACAAAGCGCCGTCATCATTGAGCATGCCGGGGATATTTATGCCATGAATGGAAACATCGATCAGGCGCTGAAATATTGGCAAGAGGCCTTGAAACTAGCCCCAAAAGATGATCAAGCCCTGATTGAACGGAAGATTAAACAGAAGAAATACATCAAGAAATGAAGAAAATACTCCATGGGGCTTTGACCGTGTGCGCTGTTTTGTTGCTGGCATCGTGTGCCTCCAAAAAAGCTGTTGTCAAGGAACCGTTGCCAGGTAAAGAGCCTCATACGGGTACAACCTCGCCCGGCATTGCTGAAGATATGCAAGAGCTGGCTTTCGTGCAGCGTGTGTTTGACAATCAAGTATACGCGCAAAACATTGTTGGGAACATGACGTTTAGTCTTACCCGAGGTGGCAAAAGGATTTCTGCACCAGGCTCTGTACGCATGCGGAAAGACAAGGTGATTCGGCTGCAAGTGTTCATTCCCTTTTTGGGGACAGAGGTGGGACGGATTGAATTCACCCCCGATGGCGTGCTCATCATAGATCGTATGCACAAAGAATACGTGCGAGCCGACTATCGTGAGTTGGATTTTCTGCGCGACAATGGTCTGACGTTCTACAGCTTGCAGGCACTCTTCTGGAATCAGTTGTTGGTTCCGGGGAAAGAAAAGGTCGGTGAATCTGACCTAAAGTCGTTCGACGTGCGTCTGTCCCCAGTGGGTGAAACCGTGCCGTTGGTGCTGAAAAAGGGCAGTATGGAATATCGTTGGAATGCCCAAAAGGGCAATGGACGCATCCTGTCTGCCGTGGTTTCCTATCAAAGCAACCAACACGAGAAGTCAACCTTGACCTGGAATTACGACAATTTTAAGGCCGTTGGCGTGAAACAGTTTCCTGCCAAGCAGGTGTTCTCCTTTATGACCACGGCAACCAAGACACCGCAACAAGGCCAAGTGACCATCGACATGAACGATGTACAGACAGATGGCAATTGGGAAGAGCGTTCCACGGTTTCTAATCGGTACAAGAAGATGGATGTAAAGGCGGTTTTAGGCAAACTATTAAACAGGTAAATGAAACGTTATTTAATTATACTCCTATCATTGGCTTTGACGGTTTCGCTGCCGGCACAGAAGAAACGTACGCCCACAAAACAGCGAGCAAGAACCACAAAGACCACGACCAAGAAGAAAAAAACAGCCCAGAAAAAGTCGACAAAGACAGCTCGATATTCCAATTCATCCATCAAAGGATTGGAAAGTCAGCGCAGTCAGATTCAGAAGAAGATTAAGCAACAGGAAAGAGCGTTGCGTACCAACCAGTCGGATGTGAAGAAAAGGTTGCAAGATTTGATGATTCTCAACACGGCGATTAACGATAGACAGAAAAATATCGACAGCATTGAGGCCGACATCCATCATTTGAATGGGAATATAGATATCATCAAGTCGCAGCTGCAAACGCTGCAAACGCAATTGGCGGAGCGCAAACAAAAGTACATCAAGTCGATGGCCTACATGACGCGCAGCCATACCATTCAGGATAAAATCATGTTTATCTTCTCGGCGAAAAACTTTGCTCAGATGTACCGTCGCTTTCAGTTTGTGCGCGACTATGCTACCTATCAGCGCGCACAGGGTGAAGGCTTGAAAGCCAAGCAGGCGCAGGTGGAAGAAAAACATGTACAACTGCAGAATGCTAAGGGAAGGAAAAGCAATCTGCTCTATCAAGGAAAGAAAGAAAAACAAACCCTCGAAGGACAGCAGGTGGAACAGAAGCAGATGGTTAGCAACCTGCAAAAGCAGCAGAAAACCATTCAAAACGTCATTGCGCAGCAGCGCAAGAAAGATGCTGCCCTCAACGCACAGATTGATAAGTTGATTGCCATCGAGGTGGCCAAGGCCAAGGCTCGTGCAGAAGCTGAGGCCAAACGTAAGGCGGCTATTGCAGAGGCTGCACGCAAAAGGGCTGCCGAACTGGCACGAAAGAAAGCCGAAGCCGAGGCTGCCGCCCGTGAGAACGCCCGCAGAATAGCCGAGGCCAAAGAGCGTGAGGAGCGCTTGAAAGCCGAGGCACGCGCTGCGGCAGCTGCCGCAGAGAAGGCGCAACAGGAGAAATCGGCTGCACAGGCAAAGGCCGCAGCAGAAGCCAGTTCGGCCGCAGAGCAAACCGCTCGAGAGGCTAAAGCTGCCCGTGTGGCTGCCGAGCGCAAGGCTGTCAGTGACGCGGTGCGCAACAGGGAGACCATTGCCAGGGCGCAGAAGCGGGCGGATGAGAGTCTCAAGATGAGTTCGGTAGACCGCATGCTGAGCGGTGGGTTTGAGGCGAATCGCGGACGTTTGCCCATCCCGATTACCGGAGGGTACCGCATCGTGAGTCATTTCGGGCAGTACAATGTGGAGGGATTGAAGAATGTAACGCTTGATAATAAAGGTGTCAATATCCTGGGAAGCCCTGGTTGCAAGGCACGGGCTATTTATGACGGCGAGGTGAGTGCTGTGATGACTTACGCAGGTACGACGGTTGTGATGGTTCGCCATGGCTCGTATATTTCAGTGTATTGCAACTTGGGATCGGTCAACGTTTCTCAAGGACAGAAAGTAAAAACCCGTCAAGTGCTTGGAAGTGTCGGACGAGATAACATTTTGCAGTTCCAATTGCGTAACGGAACAGCCAAACTCAATCCCGAGTCGTGGCTGGGTAGGTAGTCCCGAACGTCTTGTGCGGCAGCATCAATCAGTCGCAATGTAGTGACTTTGTGTGTGGATTGAAGGTCTACCGTGAAGGACGGCTAATCATAAGAAAACATAGAGATGAAGAGAAATCAGATTGCAAGCAGGATAAATAATAAGGTGTTAGAACCCGTAAGGCTGTTCATGGGGCAGGAAGAGTCGGGCGGCATCATGCTGGTCATCAGCGTTTTGATGGCTATGGTATTGGCCAATACGGCTCTAGGACCAGGCTATCACGACTTTTTCCAACAGACATTTGGGTTCTTATGGAATGGCGATTCGTATTTTAATTTCACCCTTCACCACTGGATTAACGATGGACTGATGTCCGTGTTCTTCTTCCTGGTGGGGCTGGAACTGAAGCGCGAGTTTATTGCTGGCGAGCTGGCCGACTTACGCAATACGGTTTTGCCAATAGGAGCTGCTGTGGGAGGTATGCAGATTCCCGCGGCGATTTATCTTTCGTTCAACGCTGGTACAGAAGAGGCGGTGGGATGGGCCATACCCATGGCAACCGACATCGCTTTTGCCCTGGGTGTGGTTAGCTTGTTAGGCAGTCGCGTGCCATCATCCGTCAAGGTGTTTCTAACAACCTTGGCTATTGTTGACGACCTGGGAGCCGTCATCGTGATAGCCTTGTTCTATACCTCGGAAATATCTGTGCTTAATGTGTTATTGGGTTTGGGCTTTCTGCTATTGATGTTCATCGGTAACAAACTAGGTGTGAAGAACCTGTTATTCTATGCTCTATTGGGCATTGCCGGTGTGTGGGTTTGTTTCCTCCTGTCGGGCGTTCATGCCACTATTGCTGCTGTACTGGCTGCCATGACCATCCCCGCTGACTCGGAAATTGATGAGAACACTTTCCTGCATCGTGTGCGAAAGCTGACCAGACGATTCGACAAGGCCGAGTCGAATGACGTGAGGACGCTCGAGAAAGAGCAAGTGGAGATACTAGCTCATATCCAGAAAGACACCACCACTGCCATTCCTCCCTTGCAGTTGATAGAGCATCATCTGAACCCAATCGTAACGTTTATCGTGCTACCTGTCTTTGCTTTTGCCAACGCTGGTGTAAACTTGGTGGACATTGATTGGTCAGCAGTGTTTGCTACGAATATTACCATAGGGGTTGCGCTGGGACTTTTAGTGGGAAAACCATTGGGAGTGTTAGGCGTTTCCTGGCTGTTGAGTAAGTTGGGATTCGCAAAATTGCCAGCAGACATGTCAAAGCGTCGATTGTTGGGCCTGGGCTTCCTGGCATCTATAGGCTTTACGATGTCGATGTTCGTCTCAACTCTTGCCTTTCAAACGGAGATGATGCTCACGCAAGCAAAGATTGGTATCTTCATGGCTTCAATCCTTGGTGGACTCATTGGCTACAAGTTGTTGAAATCATCGAGCAATAAAAATTAAGGGAGCCATTTCTTGGAAAATGAATCAATTTATCGTACCTTTGTGAGTACATCATATAAAAATTTTCTATCTTATGCAAACAAGACATCACCTTTCCGTACTGATACATGAACAAGCAAAGAAATATGGTTCGCGTGATGCGCTGACCTTTCGTAGCTTTGGCAGTTTGAAGTGGAAAACCGTTTCTTGGAAGCAGTTCTCTTTGCGTGTGAAACAGGTGTCTAATGCGTTGATTGACTTTGGATTGAAACCACAAGAAAAAATCGGTGTGTTTGCACAAAACTGCCTCCAGTATCTGTATTCAGATTTTGGTGCGTATGGAGTTCGGGCCGTTTCCATCCCTTTGTATGCAACCAGCAGTGAGCAGCAGATACAATATATAATAAACAATGCACAGATACGCTTCCTCTTTGTTGGCGAACAAGAACAGTATAACAAAGCACATCGTATTTTTTCCCTATGTCCTACACTCGAGCGAATTATCATTTTTGATCACAGTGTTCGATTGAGTGCGTACGATACAAATGCTATTTATTTTGAAGACTTTATTAGATTAGGTGAGAATCTGCCACATCAATTGGAGGTAGAAAAGCGATGGGCAGATGCCAATGATGAGGATATTTGCAACATCCTGTATACCAGTGGAACCACAGGAGTAAGCAAGGGCGTCGTATTGACCTACGGTCAGTACGACGCAGCCATGGAAGCAAATGGAAAAAGTGTGCCTGTTGGTGAGCAAGACCGTGTGGTGAGCTTTCTGCCCATTACGCATATTTTTGAACGGGGTTGGTTGTATTTGTGTCTAACGGCAGGTGCCCACATTATTATTAACACGTATCCCAAAGAAATACAGCAGACCATGCGTGAAGTGAAACCTACCGCTATGTCGGCCGTTCCTCGCTTTTGGGAGAAAGTGTATATAGCGGTGAAAGAGCGCATTGATAGTGCTAATCCCGTACAAAAGAAACTTTTCAACAGGGCATTGGCCGTTGGAAAAAAATATAATATCGACTATTTGAGTAAAGGAAAACGACCTCCTTTTGCCTTGTCAGCAGAATATCAAGTATATAATAAGAGTGTCATGGCATTGGTTCGCAAACAAATTGGTTTGCAGAACCCACATTTCTTTCCAACAGCGGGTGCTTATGTTTCACCAGAAGTCGAGGAGTTTGTCCATTCCATTGGTATCTACATGATGGTTGGGTATGGTCTCACCGAGAGTTTGGCCACCGTTTCTTGTGATCGTATGGACAGGCCATACACGGTTGGCTCGGTAGGTAGACCGGTTGATGGTATTCAGATTAAGATAGGAGAGAATAATGAAATCCTGCTCAAAGGGCCTACCATCACTAGGGGATATTATGAACTGCCCAATGCAAATGCAGCAGCTTTTGATGAGGATGGGTTCTTCCATACGGGCGATGCAGGCTACATGAAAGACGGAGAGCTATATCTGACAGAGAGAATCAAGGATCTGTTCAAGACGAGTAACGGAAAATATGTCGCACCACAGATGGTGGAGGCGATGCTCTTGGTAGACAAATATGTGGACCAAGTGGTTGTAATCGCTGACCAAAGAAAGTTTGTTTCGGCATTGATTGTACCAGAGTTCAGGCTCTTGGAAGAATATGCCAGCGATCATGGAATCGCCTATGTGGATAGAGAAGATTTGTGTGAAAACAAACAGATCAAGGACATGATGATGGAACGCATCAAGACTCTACAGCAGTCGTTGGCCCACTATGAGCAAATCAAGCGATTCACTCTTCTTCCTCACCATTTCAATATGGAGCGTGGGGAATTGACGGATACATTGAAAATCAGACGTCCAGCCGTCTATAAAATCTACAAGGACGTCATTGACAGCATGTACGAAGAATAATGATAACAAGCGACCAGTTAAAAGATGTGATGGAGCGTGCTGAAGCACTTCATCGGTATTTGAACATAGACCAGAAAAAAGTAGAGTTCGAAGAAGAACAACTACGCACACAAGCACCTGATTTTTGGGAAGATCCAAAGCGTGCCCAAGAACAGATGATTAAGGTTAAGGGTATTGAGAAGTGGCTAGTTGGTTATCAACAGGTGCGTCAGTTGGCTGATGAGTTGGAGTTGGCATTCGATTTCTATCGTGATGACATGATTACGGAAGACGAGTTGGATGCCGACTATGCCAAGGCTGTTGCCGCCATAGAGCATCTGGAAATGAAGAACATGCTTCGTCAAACCGAAGATCCCATGGACTGTGTGATGAAGATTAACTCGGGAGCAGGCGGTACGGAGAGCCAGGATTGGGCACAAATGCTCATGCGTATGTACATGAGATGGGCCGAGGCTCATGATTACAAGTGTACCATCAGTGATATTCAGGACGGTGATGAGGCCGGCATCAAGAGCGTGATGATGAAGATAGAAGGTGGCGAATACGCATACGGTTACCTGAAGAGCGAGAACGGAGTGCATCGCTTGGTGCGCGTTTCTCCATTCAATGCCCAGGGAAAGCGCATGACCAGCTTCGCCAGTGTCTTTGTTTCACCCCTGGTGGACGATACCATTGAGGTGTTTGTTGACCCTGCTCGTGTGTCGTGGGATACCTTCCGGTCGAGTGGTGCAGGTGGACAAAATGTAAATAAGGTGGAGTCTGGCGTTCGTCTTCGCTATCAATACGAAGATCCTGACACAGGTGAGGAAGAAGAAATTTTAATTGAAAACACTGAAACACGTGACCAACCTAAGAACCGAGCCAAGGCCATGCAGCTCTTGAAGAGTCAACTTTACGACCGTGCCATGAAGAAACGGTTGGAGGCGCAAGCTAAAATTGAGGCTGGAAAGAAGAAGATAGAATGGGGAAGTCAAATCCGAAGTTATGTTTTTGACGACCGTCGTGTGAAAGATCACCGCACCAATTATCAGACAACCGATGTAGACGCAGTGATGGATGGTAAGCTGGATGAGTTTATCAAAGCTTACCTCATGGAATTTCCAGTTGCGGATGAGAATGACTAATGAACCTTTAAAATAATACAACTATGAGTGAAAAAAGCAAAATGAATCGAGCTAAGCGCGAGGCGAGACAAGAAAAACAAGCGCAGAATGTCATTAAATGGCTTTCCATTGCATTGCTTGTTTGTGCCATCATTTGGATTATTGTCGCCATGAACGTTTAACGGATGAGCGGATTTGAGATTGAACGCAAGTTCCTTGTCAAGAAGGGCGGAGCATTCAAGCGTGCCGCCTTTTCCAGTAGTCACATCCAACAGGGATACATACCTTGCCTTAATGCGACGGTGAGGATTCGTGTTCGTGACGACGAAGCATATCTGACCATCAAGGGAAGATCAACTCATGGCGGAATGACGCGCTATGAGTTTGAGACAAAAATCACGCTCGATGAAGCCTCGCATCTACTACAGCTCTGCCAAGGAGGAATCATCGACAAGCGTCGTTATCTCGTTAAAAGTGGCAATCATGTGTTTGAAGTGGATGAATTCTACGGCGATAACGAGGGACTTGTCATGGCCGAGGTGGAATTGAAGTCAGAAAATGAGCCTTATGAGAAGCCAGATTTTATTGGTCCGGAGGTCACTGGAGATGCGCGTTTCTATAACAAATACATGCTCACGAATCCTTTTTCCGCTTGGAAAGATACGTTGCCAGAAGAATACCGATAAGCAGTGACAGCACAACACCGATGCTGTCGGCCAGAAAATCCATCCACTCGCCGCTTCGGTTGCCCCCTGTGCAGGTTGCTTGAACGATTTCTATCAGACCTCCCATGATGATTGGTGCCGCAAATGTGAGGATGAAAAGCTGTTTGTTACTTAGCTTTTGGCGGCTGCGGGCAGTTTCAATCCAAATGCAACATCCTAAAATAGTGTACAAGGCCACATGCGTCCATTTGTCAATGAGCGTGACACCACTTAATGGGGTTTCTGGAATAGGAATCAAGCAAACAACCCAAATGCCAAGGATAAGTACGGTAGTAAAGGGGTAGCGCTTGATAAATTGTATGATTTGTTGCATAAGAAACCGAACTATTTTCATGCAAAGATAGTGCAAGCCGAAGACAAAGGAAGTTTACTTACTTTGTTGAGGCGCAGCCTATTTTATACAGAGATAGTGCAAGCCGAAGACAAAGGAAGTTTACTTACTTTGTTGAGGCGTAGCCTATTTTATGCAAAGATAGTGCAAGCCGAAGACAAAGGAAGTTTACTTACTTTGTTGAGGCGTAGCCTATTTTATGCAAAGATACAATATTTTCAAGATATCAACAGCACGATTGCATCAAATCATTTGCCGAATCTGCCATGTCCATCAAAGATTTTTTTTATTTCAACAAGTCCGACCGCAAAGCGCTTATCTTTCTGCTCACGGTTGGTATTTGTGCTACGGCCCTGTTTTTCTTGCTCAGTGACGACGAGAAAACTACGACAGGCGGCGCTGATCGTGACACCGTTTTTGTCAATGAGTCGGACAGATCATACTATTCCAGCTCTCAACCCGTAGCATATTATCGGGTGGAAGGTCGACAAGCCGAACTCTTTCCCTTTGACCCAAACACAGCTGACAGCACTGACCTGTTGCGATTGGGATTGCAACCGTGGCAGGTGCGCAACATCTACAAATACAGAGCGGCAGGTGGTGTGTATCGCAAGGCTTCCGATTTTTCCCGCTTGTATGGACTGACGCGTAAGCAATATCTTGCCATGGAGCCATACATTCACATCAGTTCTGATTATCTACCTGCATCAACACTCGCCGCAAATGCAGCACCAACGCCTGAATTGGCGCGTGACACCGTTCGCTTTCCCATCAAAATCAAATCTACCGAGCATGTCGCTCTCAACGCCGCCGACACGTCCTTGTTGAAAAAAGTGCCGGGCATTGGCAGCTATTTCGCCCGCCAAATCGTGAACTACCGAACGCGTTTAGGTGGCTTTTACAACACCCGACAGCTGTTAGAAATTGAGGATTTCCCCGAAGAATCATTGACTTATTTTTCTTTACCACCATGCGATGCCAGTCAAATTCATCGCCTACCCATCAACAAACTATCCATCAGCCAGCTAAAGCGGCACCCCTACATGGGCTATTACCGAGCCCGTGCCATCGCTGACTATCGCCGATTGAAAGGACCTATCCATCGGTTGGAAGACCTGGGCATGTTGAAAGATTTCACACCCGAGGCCATTGAGCGTCTCAAACCCTATGTTTCGTTTGAGGAGTAGTACTCAAAATGTTGGAAACAGATGACCACCTGTCCAACTTTTTTTATACCTTTGTGGCACAATCATCAAAAGTTTTAGAAATGAATATACAAGAAATACCCGTCTTGTTGCTCACAGGTTACCTGGGAAGTGGCAAGACAACGCTGGTCAACCGTATTTTATCCAACACGAAAGGCATCAAGTTTGCCGTCATTGTTAACGACATCGGTGAGGTGAACATCGATGCCAGCCTCATCGAACAGGGTGGGGTGGTTGGACAGAAGGATGACAGTTTGGTGGCCTTGCAAAATGGTTGCATCTGCTGTACCCTGAAACTCGACCTGGTACAGCAGCTCAACGACATCGTGAGCATGGGCAAATTCGACTACATTGTCATCGAGGCGAGTGGTATTTGTGAGCCTGCTCCCATCGCACAGACCATCTGTGCTTACCCCGAATTGTACCCACAGCTGGCCAAGAACGGCATCGCCAAGCTCGATTCCATCGTGACGGTGGTCGATGCCCTGCGCCTGCGGGATGAGTTTGGCGGTGGAAACGATTTGCTGAAAGAGAATATTGGGGAAGACGATTTGGAACGTCTGGTCATCGAACAAATTGAGTTCTGTAACACCATCATCATCAACAAGATTGCTGAGGTAACGCCTGAAGAGTTGGCAAAGGTCAAGAAAATCATCCGTGCACTGCAACCCAAGGCAAACATCCTTGAGTGTAATTACGGCGATGTAGACCTCGATTTGATCATTGGCACGGGGCAATTCGATTTTGAAGAGGTGGCTACGTCGGCCAGTTGGATAGCAGAATTGGAGGGTGATCATGACGAAGACGAACACCATCACCATCATCATCACGACCATCCCGAGGGCATTGAGAACGAGGAGAGTGGCGAAGCACTGGAGTATAACATCCAAACTTTCGTCTACTATCGTCGACCAGCCATGGATTTGGGATTGTTTGATGACTTCGTGGCGCGCCGTTGGCCCAAAAATATCATTCGCTGCAAAGGCATTTGCTATTTCAATGACGAAAAAAATAAATGCTATGTCTTCGAACAAGCCGGCAAGCAAGTGCAGATACGCGATGCCGGTCAGTGGTATGCCACCATGCCGGCCGACCAATTGGAGCGGATGAAAGCTCAAACACCGGCTTTGCGTCGCGATTGGGATGAAACGTATGGTGACCGCATGCAGAAGTTGGTTTTCATTGGTCAGAACCTCGATCAGGAAGCCATCACCAAGGAGTTGGATGCTTGCTTGCGCGACTAAAATCGGCAAGGCTTTGTACTGAAAACGTCTTTCTTTACCAATAAACAACATACGCATCAAGAGTTGACACCGCAAATGCCAACTCTTTTTTTTGCCCTTTCTGTCCGTCCATCAACAGATTTTTGCTGAAAACTTTGTCTGTTGTATTTTTTTCCAGTACATTTGAAGGGCAAATCAATCTATAACAATTACTACTATCAAAAAAAATGAAGTCAGATTCACAAATCGCACACGAAACAAAGCTACTTCCTATCGCTGAGATAGGTGCGAAAATCAACATTCCTCAAGAGGCTCTTGAGCCTTATGGCAAGTATATAGCCAAGGTTCCATACACGCTCATCGATGAGGAAAAAGTAAAAAAAGCTAATCTCATCATGGTCACTTCCATCACGCCCACCAAGACAGGCAATGGCAAGACAACGGTCAGCGTGGGACTAGCCCTGGGTATGAACCGTCTTGGAAAAAAGACGGTGGTTGCTCTTCGCGAGCCATCCCTTGGTCCTTGCTTCGGCATGAAGGGTGGAGCGGCTGGTGGAGGCTATGCGCAAGTGCTGCCCATGGAGAAAATCAATCTCCATTTTACTGGCGACTTCCATGCCATCACCTCGGCCAACAACATGATATCGGCGCTGCTCGACAACTACTGTTATCAAAACCAGGACCAGGGTTTCGCACTCAAAGAGGTGCTTTGGCGGCGAGTGTTGGATGTCAACGACCGTAACCTGCGCAACGTTGTCACAGGTTTGGGTCATCGTACCGATGGCATCGTCAATGAGTCGGGCTTTGACATTACGCCAGCCTCTGAAATCATGGCCATCCTCTGCTTGGCCAAAGATGAGGATGATTTACAGCGTCGGGTGGAGAACATCCTCTTGGGTTTCACCTTTGACGACAAGCCCTTCACCGTAAAAGATTTGGGCGTGGCTGGAGCCATCACGGCTCTCTTGCACGATGCCATCCATCCTAATCTGGTACAGACCACTGAGCACACGCCGGCTTTCATCCACGGAGGCCCGTTTGCCAACATTGCTCATGGCTGCAACAGCGTTATGGCCACCAAGATGGGAATGACGTTTGGCGATTATGTCATCACGGAGGCTGGATTCGGTGCCGACCTGGGTGCTGAGAAATTCATTGACATCAAGTGCCGCAAGGCTGGTCTGTCGCCTAAACTTACCGTGCTGGTGGTTACGGCACAGGCACTCAAGTTGCATGGCGGCATTGACGTGACGGAGATCAAGCAGCCGCATCCCGACGGCATTCGTCAAGGAATGGCCAACATGGATAAGCACATTGCCAACATGCAGGCCTTTGGGCAGAACGTCGTGGTGTGCATCAACCGCTTCCCCGATGATACCGATGAAGAACTGGCACTGGTGCAGAAGCATTGCCAAGAGTTAGGCGTTGGCTGTGCCGTCAATACGGCTTATACCGATGGCGGCAAGGGCGCTGAGGCCTTGGCACAACTGGTTATCGACACCATCGATGAGCATCCGTCTGCCCCATTGAAGATGTTATATAGCGATGATGAGTCCATAGAGGAGAAAGTGCGCAAGGTGGCGCTACGCATTTATGGTGCCGATGACGTTGTTATCAAGCCTGCTGCGAAGAAAAAACTGGCGCATATCGCTGCTTTGGGTTATACTCATTTCCCCGTTTGCATCGCCAAGACGCAGTATTCATTCTCCGAAGACGCCAAGGCATACGGCGTGCCCACCCATTTCAAAATTACCATTCGCGACTTTGTAATCAATGCCGGTGCCGAAATGATCGTGGCCATCGCTGGCAGCATCATGCGTATGCCTGGCTTGCCCAAGAGTCCGCAGGCCGAAAGGTTGTATGTTGAAAATGGCGTGATAGAGGGATTGTCGTAAGCAAAGGACTGACAATACTGCATGAAAAACAAAAAAAGACGGCAGGTGAAAATGCTCACTTGTCGTCTTTTTTTGGTCGGGATGAGGCGACTCGAACGCCCGACCCCTACGTCCCGAACGTAGTGCGCTACCAACTGCGCTACATCCCGATGTGCTTTCTTTTGTTTGCTGTAAGTAGTAAACCGAAAAGCGTATGCAAAGGTACATCATTTTTTGCAAACCGCAACAAAAATCAGTGTTTATTTGTTTTCGTCAACACAGGCCCTTCAATGAATGAGCCGTGTGCCAGACCAAGAAAAAAGTTGGGATTCAGAATACCACTTGAGTTTTATTACTTAAATTTGCAAACGTTGTTGCAGTTTGAAGTTGAATCTACCAAGTAAGAAAATGGAGTTAAGCACACAGAACATTCACATTTCACATGATATGGTATCCCAGAAGCGTTTCATCAATTTCGATTTGCTTAGAGTAGCCGCAATGTTTGGAATTGTGGTATTACATTGCTTTAGTCATGGTTTGTATAAACATTTTGAAATTTACTCGGGAAGGGCAATGTGGTTATCCTTGTCTACGTGTAATTTCATTGTGTCCGAAATAGTATATGAAATATGCCATATTGCTGTAAATTGTTATGTGATGATAACAGGTTATTTTATGATAACCAAATCTTTTAAGCTGAGTAGGTTGGCAGTATTATGGGTTGAGGTGTTGTTTTATGCGGTGAGTTTGTATGCGGTCTTATGTTGGATGGGCTTTCAAACTTTCCAAGTAAAAGAGCTAATCAATGCAATATTTCCTATCACTTTCAAGGAATATTGGTTTATGACCAATTATATGGGCTTGCTCATTTTCGCTCCTGTCTTGAACGTCTTCGTTCATCATGTTAGTCAAAGCAAATATTTGTTAACGTTAATAGGGTTAGGAGCAATAAGTTTAACATTATTAGTAAAGTTTCCTTTAGGTGACACTTTTGGTGGAGGTTATGGGTTCTTGTGGTTTATTTTTTTGTATTTGGTTGCTGGTTATGTTAGACTATATGCAAAAACGATGAATCGATATGGCAGAAAAGCCATTGTCGCTGCGGTTATTACCCTTACATATCATGGCTTGATAGCTATACTTAGTTCTTTATTTCATGGTACAAATATTACACCTTTTGGTTTTAGCTATAATGGTTTTGTGTTTTTTTTCTCGCTCTATGTTTTTCTTTGGGTTCGAGGTTTAACCATTAAAGAAAATGGTTTGACAAGATGCCTCGTTAAGATAGCTCCTTATACACTTGCGGTCTATCTGATAAGTGACAATGCGATGGTGCGGAAAATATTATGGCAGAAGATGTTCGTATGGCAAGGAATGCTTGATGATAGTTTGTTTATGTTCAAAATGTTAGCGAGCAGCTTGACCATTTTCACAATATGTATAGGTGTCGATTGGTGCAGGAAAAAAATATTTGAATTAGTAGGAATAAATCGCACCGTACGTTTGATTTCTGAAAAGATAGAGAGCGTGATAAAACGTGCCGTTGTTTCATTTGCTTCATCATAGTATGAAGACTTCAAACATGTGTGCACATTTGAATGGTATAGTGTGGCGATGTATGAGTTACCTATGTGCATTATTTATCATAGCAAAAAGGTAAGAAATTCGCCAATTCGTAATTTTTAGTTTCTTTCCTTGTTGATGTCATCTACTCATGTCCATGAACGGGCCGTTCCAATAGCATTGACTTTGACTGGCAAACGCAATGGGTTTGGGCGCCAATCTCAATGGGTTTGATGCACAAAGTCAATGACATTCCAGCTCCGTGCGCTGCACATTCAGCCCCCGTGCGCGGCAAGGTGAAATGGGACACGATGCCTGGCACCTTCTTCATCAAAATAAGTTGGGATAAAAGAATAGCGAGGACGAACGGTCGCAACGGTTGGACAGGGAATGTTTCGGAACGGTGAATCCTTGCACATTCGTGTCCATCCGTTGCAAACGAATGTTCTTACAGCAGTTCGGGAAGCTGGAACAACTTGATGCCGTTGCTGCCTTTGATGAGGATGTAATAGCCTTGTGGAGGCTCTTGTCGCAGGGCTTCCTTCACGGCCTCTATGTCCTTGAACTTGCGAAGCGGCGTGTTTGTGCTCCCAAACTCCTCGCCCACGAGCCACACCTTGTCGAGATTGAGCGTGGGGATGAGGTCCACAATCTTCTGATGTTCTGCCATACTCACATCTCCCAGCTCGCGCATGTCGCCCAGGATGGCCATCTTTTTCGGCACGTCCATGCGTTGGAAGTTGTTCAGCGCGGCCTCCATACTCGTTGGGTTGGCGTTGTAGGCGTCTACGATGAGCTTGTTGTGGGCCGTTATCTGTAGTTGACTGCGGTTGTTGCTCGGCACATACCCGGCCAAGGCGTGGTTGATTTGTTCGTCGGAAATGCCGAAGTGCGACCCAATGGTGATGGCGGCGAGCATGTTGTCGAGGTTGTATGCGCCGATGAGCTGTGTCTGCACCTCGTGCCACCGTGTGCCATCGCTGGATGAGGGGGCAGCCGCTGTCTTGCGCCATCTAAACTTCAGGTAGGGCGCGCAGCTCACTACCTCGCCCCGGATGCTGATGTCCGAGCGGTCGGTCTGTGCGTATCCCATGGCTTTGATGTTGGGGCAGTGGGTGCGGAACATCTCTTTAAGGTACTCGTTGTCTTGGTTGATGAACACGAGGCCCTGCGGTTTGTGCTGCTGCATGTAGTCGTACAGCTCGGCCTTGGTGTGCATCACGCCCTCAAACGAGCCGAAGCCTTGTAGGTGAGCGCGCCCCACATTGGTGATGAGCGCATAGTCGGGTTCTGCCAATGTTACCAGTGATTGGATGTCACCGGGATGACTTGCACCCATTTCCACAACGGCCATCTCATGCTCGGGCTTCAAGCATAAGAGCGTCTTGGGCACGCCAATCTCGTTGTTAAAGTTGCCTTGCGTGTACCACACGTTGAAACGTTCGGCCAGCACGGTTGCCAACAACTCCTTGGTGGTGGTTTTTCCATTGGTTCCGGTAATGCCAATGGTGGGCGTTCCCAGTGTACGACGATGGTAGTTGGCCAAGTGTTTTAGCGTTTGCAGACAGTCCTCAACCAAAATATAGCGTTCGTCTTCTTGTATTTGGTATTCCTGCTGGTCAATCACAGCGTACACACATCCCTTTTCTAAGGCGCTACCGGCAAACTCATTCCCATTAAACGAAGTTCCTTTCAAGGCGAAAAACATGCTATCCTTTGGGCAGTCGCGACTGTCGGTGGTTACCACAGGATGCTTCAAAAATAGTTTGTATAGTTCAGAAATATCCATACCTTCTTTTTATGAGCGATCAATGATCGTTCTGTTTCAATTGCAAAGGTAATTGAAATCACAT
>JAQYPT010000035.1 GCA_028726625.1 Prevotellaceae bacterium
CATTTGATATATGCAAACAAATAAGTATGTATTTTATTCATAATCAAAGACTTTTCGTATTTCGGATAACTATATTCTAGGCGATAGTCAAGTTAGTGCTGAGACAGAATTTATCATGAACAATATTGCTGAATAGTTACATCACAACAGGTAACTATTCAGCAATATTCTTCATGACAAATACTTTCTCAGCACTAACTTGACTATCGGTCAGAACACGGCTCTTTCATTTAAGAATGAATTGAATACATAGCTTCCCTTACCCGACTTATGTACGAATCGAGGAAATTATATTATTTGTATATCAATAAGTTATGCCAATGTCAAAATTTGAACCTATTATACTAAACGAGTATCAATAGCTAAATACCATACGATTGTGGCTGTATTTTTAGAAGAGAACTGTCTGCACTGTGTTACCGGTGTGCTATAAAATAATGGTATTTAGCAAAAAAAAGAACCAAGACTTTTTAAATGAAAGAGCCGTGCCATGGCCTCAAAGAAAAACAACAGCCCATGATGGTGGCGTTCTTTTGTTTTTTATTACCTTTGCACCATCCGTGCAGCATGATGTAGGGTGGTACTGTTTACTTCTCCATATCCTATCTTCCATAGGAATCCCAATGCGAGCCTTTTCATCAACCCACAAATGTATATATGACAATGTGTACCCTCATCATTGACAATTACGATTCGTTTACCTACAATCTCTTTCACCTTTTACGGGCAGCAGCACCTGAAAACGAGCGGTTTGAGGTGCGGAAGAACGACGCAATCTCACTTTCCTCCCTACTGCAATACCGCCATATCGTGGCCTCCCCTGGCCCCGGGCTGCCTTCAGAGGCGGGCTTTCTGCCTAAAATATTCCCTGTCATAGAGGGCAAGGTGCCCTATCTTGGCGTGTGTCTGGGCCACCAAGCCTTGGCGGAAGCCTACGGGGCAAAGCTGTACCAGCTGCCACACCCCGTGCACGGCGGCACCTCACAAGTGGGGGTTAATGACACATCACCGCTCTTCAAGCATCTTGGGCAGGAAACAACAGTGGCACGCTATCACTCATGGGCAGTGGAAAAGGAGAGCCTGCCTCGTTGCCTTGAGGTCGTCTCTGAAACCAGTGACGGCATGGTCATGGCTTTGCAACACCGGAACGCCCCGCTGTTTGGTGTCCAGTTCCACCCCGAATCGTTCATGACACCTTGCGGATTGCAAATGCTCCAAAACTTCTATAACGTATGAAAATGACCTCGCCCCACACTGTTGCCAGACAGATGAACCGCTGCGCGGCAGCCCATACACCTTTTCTCTTTGCGTTCGACTTTGAGCTTGAAAACGCAATCTTCATGGAAAATCCGCTTGAACAGCAAGAAATTCTCTTCCGGACGCCCTTAGGAAGTAACAGCACCGTGAAGCGAAAAGACATAGACACACGCCTCACCGCTCACCCCATGAGCCTTGAGGCCTATCAACAACGCTTCGATACCATAAGCCATGGCTTGCACAGAGGCGACTCGTTTCTTGCCAATCTCACCGTGCAAACACCCATTGCCTGCAACGCCTCGATGCTTGACATCTTCGAAACGTCGCGGGCCCCGTACTGCCTCCTTGTACCAGAGCACTTCGTTTGCTTCTCGCCAGAAATCTTTGTGCGTATCGAGAGCAACACCATCTCCACCTTCCCGATGAAGGGAACAATAGATGCCGCATTGCCAAATGCCAGGGAGACCATACTCAATGATCCGAAAGAAACGGCAGAGCACGTTACGGTGGTAGACCTGCTTCGCAATGACTTGGGACTGAATGCCAACGAGGTAGAGGTTGCACGATTCAGATACATCGACCAGATAGATACACCCCAACGCTCCATCCTGCAGGTAAGCAGCGAGATAAAAGGAACGCTCAGCAATGACTGGCAGGCGAAACTGGGTGACATCATCCTCTCAATGCTTCCAGCAGGCTCTGTCTCAGGTGCGCCAAAGACGGCCACCATACACCTTATCCACAAAGCAGAGCAAGGTCAAAAGCGTGGCTTCTACACGGGCGTGTTTGGATATTACGATGGCGAGCGGCTCGACAGTGGCGTGCTCATTCGCTATATAGAGGAGGTGCAGGGCAAATTCTACTTCCGCAGTGGTGGCGGAATCACCGTGAACAGCAACTGCCTGTCAGAGTATAACGAAACAATAGAAAAGATCTACCTCCCCGCGACATGATACAATTCCTTGAGACAATCCGCCTTGCGGACGGAGTCCTGCAACAGCTCGACTTGCACCAACAACGTGTTGACCGCACGCTAAAGGCACACTACGGCACAAGAATAAATCTCTCCAGCATCAAGATACCGCATGCCTGCCACAAAGGTGTATACAAATGCAGGGTGGTATACGATACGGAAATACGGGAAATAGACTTTCAGCCTTATATCCTCAGACCCCGCATGATAGTAAAGGTAGTCAATGGCGATGACATTGACTATCCATACAAGTATGCCGACCGTACACCCATCAACACATTATGGCACGGCACGCAGGCAGACGATGTCATCATCCTCAAGAACGGGCTCCTCACCGACAGCGCGTATGCCAACATCATCCTGCAAAACAACGACGGACTATTCACCCCTACCCGTCCGCTCCTCTGTGGGACGATGCGCCAACACCTGCTCGATGAGCAGGCTATCCTCACCAAGGATATCGGTGCGGACCAACTCTCAGATTACCAATACATCCACTTCGTCAATGCCATGCAACCTTTGGGATGCCAGCCTCCAATGGCTGTAAAAGACCTTGTTTGGTGAAAAGAGGAAAGCAATGGCGCAACCATCCGAAATAGGCCGTCATGCAGATGAAAATAATTAATTTCCGAAAGCTGTATGTGCCAACAACAGACATCTGTGCTACCCTGCGATAAAAATAGCAATAATGTTTGTGAGTTTGGGATATTTGTCGTAACTTTGCACCGCTTTTCGGCATAACCGCTGGCAGTAGAAGAGTTGCTCGCCATGTTGTGTTGGAACGACAAACAATATTTAATGACCAAATACAATGGATTTAATTAAAGTTGCTGAAGAAGCATTTGCAACCGGCAATGAGTTTCCTAAGTTCAAAGCTGGAGACACCATCACTGTCGCTTACAAAATCGTCGAGGGAGCCAAGCAGCGTATTCAGCTCTACCGTGGTGTTGTCATCAAGATTTCAGGACATGGCACCAAGAAGCGTTTCACCGTTCGCAAGATGTCTGGAACAGTAGGCGTTGAGCGTATTTTCCCTATCGAGTCACCCAACATCGACTCTATTGAAGTGAACAAACGCGGTAAGGTACGTCGTGCTAAGCTGTACTATCTGCGTGGCCTTACAGGTAAGAGGGCTCGCATTCAGGAAAGAAGAACGGTTACAAACAAGTAACACGCAGTCTTTTCAGACTTCAGAACATATAAAAAGAGGTTTAATGATTTCACTCATTAAACCTCTTTTTATATATCTACCACCTGATGCAAACGATGCAGTTCCCTGTCATCAACCTATCAATCTCAACCATGACGAAGGCGTTTGGAATGGTCTTCGCCCTCCAAGTCACCATTGTTTTCGCCATGCAAAGCCTGCTTAAAATCGTCCCAACTCTGGAATCCAGCAAACAAAGCCAGCACATCCAATGTAGCCTTGGACGGCTTTTCTTTCATGCTGACATGCTTCCACACGCTCTTGAGCGCACTCTCCGTCATGCTTAACCCACGATTGGAAAACAATTGGGCCAGCTTTTCAAAATCAGAAGATAATGTGATTTTCTTACCAATCGTACCCTCCACTTCTTGCAGAAGGAGTTTAAAATCGTCTAACATTCGCTGATGAACATCCCTATTTTGACATGTCTTGTCACCGATTGACCTGTTGAAACCTGTGCTTTTCAACCCATCAATTGTTAACACGACACAAAAGTACTGAAAAAATACGAATGCAATTGCATTCTAACCTTTATTTTTTTGCCGCCAAGTAAGATAATGGACAAAAGCGTAAAAAACAGACATATACACAGCATAACAAAATAATTATTCGTAACTTTGTAACAAAATAAAATACCATTCCATCATGAAAGAATTAGCATTGAAGTACGGATGCAATCCCAACCAAAAGCCTTCCCGCATTTATATGGAAGAAGGCGAGTTACCCATCACAGTGTTGAATGGCCGACCAGGCTACATCAATTTCCTCGATGCCCTGAATAGTTGGCAGCTGGTGAAAGAGTTGAAAGCTGCAACCGGCGTGCCATCGGCAGCCTCGTTCAAGCATGTGTCGCCGGCAGGAGCCGCCATCGGACTTCCTTTGAGCGACACTTTGAAGCGGATTTACTTTGTTGACGACGTCAAGATGGATCTTTCGCCGCTGGCATGTGCCTACGCCAGGGCACGCGGAGCCGACCGCATGTGCTCGTATGGCGACTTTGTAGCACTAAGCGACACCTGCGATGCTGCCACCGCCACATTGATTAAGCGGGAGGTGAGCGATGGCGTTATCGCACCCGACTATACGCCAGAGGCGCTCGACATCTTAAAACAAAAGCGCAAAGGCACTTATAATGTCATCCAAATAGATGCTAATTACGTCCCCGCACCCATCGAACGGCGACAGATTTTCGGCATTACCTTCGAACAGGGACGCAATGACATCAAGCTTGATGACGATTTACTCTTCATGCATATCCCCACCAAAAACAAGCATTTCAGCGATGAAGCCAAGCGAGATCTCATCATCGCCCTCATCATCCTCAAGTACACGCAGAGCAACAGCGTATGCTATGTGAAGGACGGACAGGCCATCGGCATCGGTGCCGGACAGCAGAGCCGCATCCATTGCACACGCCTGGCGGGGCAAAAGGCCGACACATGGTGGCTTCGCCAATGCCCAAAGGTCATGGATTTGCCCTTCAAGAAAGACATTCGCCGTGCCGATTGTGACAACACCATTGACCAGTACATTGGTGACGAATGCGAAGATTTGCTGCAAGACGGCACTTGGCAACACTTCTTCACCACCAAACCGGCACCGCTCACCGCAGATGAAAAGAAGGCCTGGATAGCCCAAAACAAGCAAGTGGCCTTGGGCAGCGACGCGTTCTTCCCCTTCGGTGACAACATTGAACGCGCGCACAAAAGCGGTGTAGCGTACATCGCCCAAGCCGGAGGCTCCATTCGCGACGACCATGTGATTGAGACATGCGACAAATATGACATCGCCATGGCCATGACAGGCGTACGACTGTTCCATCATTAACAAAACCAGACCTGACAGACATGAACGATTTTGATGATATTTTAGAGAATGGCATGGTGTTTCGCAAACCACCGAAAGAGCAAAAGGACGATGGAAAGGTAAAGACCAAAGCCAAGAAAAAGCAATACATCACTGGCGCACATGGCAGTGGGTCGGCCCGTCAAAAGGCCAAATACCGCCAACAGCGCGCCAACAGGAACAAGAAAAGATGACCGAGAGATAACGAGTGATTGTGGGAGTTAGCAGGAGTTAATGGGAGTTAGCGGACATCAGCAAAGATGCTAACTGCCCATCAACTCGTGAACTTGCCAACTTGTCAACTTGGTATTAGCTGTCATGCGCACAGAAGCTAACAACTTGTCAACTAAAGAACTTGTCAACTTGTGTATTTGGTGTAACCCGACATGAGCACAGAAGCTAACAACTTGTCAACTCGTTTACTCGTCAACTTGTAAACTAAAGAACTTGTTAACTTGCAAGATTGACAAAAGTCGACATGAGCAATAAAGCTAACAACTTGTCAACTCGTTTACTCGTGAACTTGTCAACTACTCCCCTACCTTACTACAATTTTTCTTGACAACCCACCTCTCCATACTTAGCGAATTTGCAAACAACCCCGCCGATGGTCACAAATATGCCCAAAATCAGCTACTTTCGCATATTGCTAATAACCAATACTTTACGCACATTGCCTGTCGAATGAGCTGGATATCCAACTACTTTTAGCTTAAATGTCATAGCTTTAAGAGGCCAATTCGCATGCTTTTAACCTGCAATACGATGCAGATTGGCGTGCAAAAGGATGGTTTTAATGGAGAAAAAGCATTGTTTTTAGTGTAAAACGCGATTTTTCTTGCCAAACAATCGCCTGTTTGCATCCCGCATGCCTATCAATTTTTTCTATATTGCAAGTTTGCAAGTGCCGTTTTAGGGGCGATAATTGGTAACAAATCACAACGTGATGCGCAACTTTACCCTCGTTGCCGAAATGGGATAAATGGCGCCAACGAGGTTAAACAGATACGTCTTTTCGACAGTTCTACCCCTCCCACAACCGTGCAACGTAAAGACAAAACGTGTTTTACGTTGCAAAAAGTAAGATAAAATCACACTTATTACAATCATTTTCACTATATTTGCACTTTGAATAAGAATACCAGATTGTTTTTAAGGTTATTCGAATGTAGTATCAACCCGTTGGCGGAATTAATTTAGTGCATACTTAATTCTGCCAATGGGCCTGTTGTTAATGAAGTTTATATATTGCAGGATGGTGAGTGCACTAATTTTGCCAATGATTCTGGCAAACAAACCATTCGTTATTTTCGCATAA